>NZ_JAUQXO010000032.1:0-181783 GCF_030834625.1 Geobacter sp. | reverse complement strand
AATACATCGAGATATTCTACAACCGCCAACGACGCCACTCGCGCCTTGGCTATCTGGCCCCGGCCGTGTTTGCCCTGAACTTCTGCACAAACACGGCCGCCGCTTGAGTTGGGAGTGTCTACTATTGACAGGACACCTCACTACGGTTTCATTACGGACATCTGGCACTGGAGCGAAAATCCAACCTTGACCTTCAAACCGATCTTTTGAATACCTGGCCTGTGCTCGTGTGAGGCCCTGAATAGCTTCAAGAATCTCAATACCTCCAACAGCATCAAAACCACCAGAAACAGCGTGTTGAATCCTTTCCATTCTACTGCTTTGACGCAAAAGCGGCCGTTGATCACCCCGGAAATAGCCTATTTGAGTTTTTTCTTTGGAAACAATCGTTCCGGGCGCGGTTTCATGCAGCAGCTCCTGCATTCGTTCTGCGGCCATCGCTTTGATTTTCAACGGATCCATGGCGGGATGACATCTGAGCACCAACCGGAAATCATCTACATAACGGCACGCATCAAGAAGCTTAATCCCATCAACAAAGTCATCCTCAGAGTCTATTTCAATGCGCAACCTGCTATCAAAATCAAGCATGACAACATTTGCGAAAAACCCAGAGGCCACAACGCCTTGAGGCAGAACTACTCTTGAAAACTTATCTATACCGGCACTATTGGCATATTTTAAAACTTCTCTTTCGTCTTTCGGGTGCCACCCCCAACACATGACCTTCCGGCTCAGTTCAAAAAAACTGTCGTCATCGCCTGGTCTTCTTAACCTGTCGAGTTTTTTGAAGAATAAATCTGGGGTGACACGGTCGTAAAACTGCGAGAGGTCAGAATGAATAACAACGATATGCCCCGATGCACTTTCAGCAACGACTTCCGGACGCCTCAAAAAGCTTCGGTAATCCTGAAAAAAGCCTCGATAGAGCTTTGACGAACCCCAGCGATGGGTAAGTTTTCCTCCTGGGAGCGCATCGCAATAAAGCCTGTTCCCGTAAGAAATAACTTTCTTTCGCCCTTCCTGAGAGTCCAGTGAAACCCTTGGGTCACCTTGGAAAGTTTCCACCCGATCGGCAAGACAAAGCATAAGAGCGGTCGTTGCGACCTGATCCCGTAAGGAGACATGAGCAAGAGGCCGAATTTTTTTAGCCGTCTCAGCTCTTTTTACTGGTTTCCACTTGCCATTGTTATCAACGTGCCAGCTATGACTTTTTGGTGCCGGAACGAGGCGTAACGGGTCACTTTTCCAATCATAAGGGTTCGACAACCGCTCCTGAACAGATTTTATAAAATCTGGGAGATCAACAGCGGCCCTATCCAATTCCAGCGTATCTGCATACCAGTTATGAGACCGAATAAAAGAAGACGCCTTTTTCCACGCCTGTATGAGAACATACTCTTTGGTCAGTAACTCCAAATTCGGTGTTAATCGTTTGGGACTCATACATTGCCTCCAAACAACCGATCCCACGCCTCAAGCACGAGGCGGCGCGTGCGGTATTCGCCGTATTGGCGGATTTCTTTTTCTTTGAGGACACGGAAGGTTTCGCTCGGGTAGTCTTCGCCATAAACGTCGGCGGGGTCGAGGATGTAGCGCAGCTCGTCGCGGGTGAGGCCGTATAGTTTGGCGTAGTAGGCGTCGAGTTCGGCGCGGAGCAGGGCGCGCCGCTCGGGGTTCCAGGGGAAGGGGGCGCCTTGGTAGCCGAGGTCTTCGGCCCAGGGGCGAAGGGATTCCGAGGTGTAGGTCAACTCTAGAATCCGAGGGATTATGTAGTTCGATGTTTCTTCAGATATTGTTGAAACTGGTAAGATAGGGAATTGTTTGAAATATGAAAAAGTTAAATGAAGCCCTCCCACCTTTTGCCTAGCAGCAAAATCCAGGACAAAAGAGCATAGGTTGCTCAGAAGAAAAGCTACTTTTTTGGTTGATGTATCCGGGAAAATAATAGGAGCTGTGTGCCCTACACCCCAAAAGGGTATAATTGTCTGAATGACAGTTCTTTCATTTGTTGATGCAGTAACGTCCTTAAATGAAAGCAACCAATTCCTATCCCACTTTTCGTTCGTTCTGCACCTAACCTCCTCTTCAGGAACCCAATAGAATGGCATAACTTCATGATTTGGGTTTTGATAATCGCTTAATGGGGTTGGCGGCAGGACCCGGTATCCCCTGTCACTCCCTCTACTTTCGTATGAGCCTGCTCTGTGGTCATAGAAATTCACCATCTTAGCCTCATAGAGAGGCAACCAGCGACGGCCGTCCGACTCGACGAAGATGTTCCTATCCAATCTAGCCCCAAGTTCGATCAACTGAGCGTAGGTACGAAACAGAGCACTGTCGCTGGTCATGTTGAACAAACCTTGCCTGAAAGAAATGCCCCACGGGTTCCCGGCCTCCCCTTTCGATTCATCGATAAGCACTGATGCGTTGCGATAGATATTCTTGGTCAACTCAGCATCCGCCTGACTGCGGAAGACGGGACAGGTGCGGGTGTTGGGGTTGAGCTGGCGGATGTCGTCGCCGCTCAGAGTAAAATGGCGGCGTTTGTCCTTGAGTTGAAGGGTGTCGGTCAGAAAAAAGGCGAAATCGGTTGCGGCGACGTCGTTGCCGAGGGTAAGAAGGGAGAATTTCATCCGGCTGTCAACAGCCGGGAACAACTTCTGTCGGTTTTCAAAGTCGTAAAGGCTGACCAACCGTCGCCCAATGCTGATGGCCTCAAAATAGGCCTTGGTGCTGTCGTCTGTGGCAATCCCGGTGGGGACGATGATGCCGGCACGGCCTTTTTTGTTGAGCAGACTGAGAAACGCCTCTGCAAACAGGGCGTAGAGATTCAATTTCCCCTTGGCAGTTAGTTCGAACTGCATAGACTCGCGGATAAAGGTATTATTCGCTTCCGTCTGATGTTTCTCCTGAAGGTATCTCGACCAGAGCAATGGTGAGCTGATTTCCAACTCTGCAATCGCCCGTTTCCGTTTTGCCCCTGGCAGTGCAGCAATACTCGGCGCGTGAATGGCGAAATATTCCTCTTCTGAGAGCTGAGAAACTTCCCAAGGCGGATTCCCCATCACCACATCGAACCCGCCATCTGCGAAGACATCGGGAAAGGCCAGATGCCAATGGAAAAAGCGCTGCTCCTCCGCCAACCGCCATGCCAAAGCCTCAGCCTTTTCCCGGGGCGGCATGTTGCGGCGAATGCGGTTGAGGTCAAGGTTAGTTGGCACGGCATCGGCAAACTCGTTCGTCTTCGGCGCAAAGAAGGCAGCCACAAAGAGATGAGCCTGAAGGCGTTTTTTCCGGCGCTCCTGATTCTCATCCTGCGCCTTGCGCCAGGCTTCGCGCTTTGCCCTGACATCGGCCAGGGTTTCTTCGGGCAGATCATCCAGATGCAGCGGAACGTCCTGGTATACCTCCAGCGATTCACCGTCAAACAACCCTCCCTGCACCGCATTCCCGATGTCCGGGTTGTTTTTCCTGAGCATTTTGCAGAGATCTTTGTTATCCCCTGTCAAGGGCTTGTAGGCCTCATCGGGGATCCCGTCGCGAAGAATCTGCGGGTCGCGTACGCCAACAAGCGAATCGCCACAGTGAATGTGATGATCAAGAAAACCGAGGGGCTTGCCCGGTTCGATGGTTTCGAGCCAGAGGGCGGTTTTGCACAACTCCACAGCCATCGGGTTGCGGTCGACACCGAAGATGCAGTGCTGCACCACCTCGCGGAGAGTGTGGCGGTAGAGCATCTCGTCGGGCTGGTCGGTCTGCGCCTCAATGCGGGCCAGTTCGGCGGCCAGTCGCCGTGCAGCAGCCAGCAGGAAATGACCTGATCCGCAGGCGGGGTCAATGATCTTCAGCTTGAGAAGGGCATGCCGCGGGTTTTCGGGGTCGGTGGCCAAGGTCTGCTCGATGACCGGCTCCAAGGCGCTCTTGATCAGCACGTTGACCAGCGATGGCGGGGTGTAGTAGCTGCCGGTGAGCTTGCGCTCGCTCCCCTTGCCCGCAGAGCCCTCAGTGTCGTCCCCGGCAAAGGCGAAGCGCCAGGGGCGGGCCTCGATGTCGAGCTGCGGGTGCAGCTCCAACAGGCTTTCGTAGACGCTCCCCAGTTCCTCCACCCCCATGTCGCGGTAGTTGACTCGGGCGAGGGTATCGCCGGATCGGAAGAAACAGAGGGCATGAACAGCCTTGAGCAACGCCTGGTTGCTCAGGCTCGAGCCGTCGAGCACCGGGCACTGCTCGGCGTCGAACAAACCTCCCAGAGCCGGCAAGCCGAGGGGCTCGGCCCCGGCGGCCAAGGCCCTGAATACCACTTGGAGCCCCTGCCAAAGGTCGCCGTGCTGGTCGTAGAAGTGCCGCTTGAGGCTGCGCTCGCGCAACAGTCCGAGGGCATAACCTTCGCGATAGATGGTACTCGCTTCGGCGGAAGCCTGCGGGTGAAAGAGGATCTCGCGATCCTCGGCGGTAAGAAGAAAGATGAAGCGGTAGACCAGGCGCAGCAACTGGGCATGCAGCGTCTCGGGGCGCAGCTCGCCGGCGGAGATCTGCTGGCGCAACTCGCTGTTGGCGGGGTGGGCCAGAAAGCCGCTGCCGAGCTCGCGCAGGGCCTGGGTGACGCCGTCGCGCAGGTGCGAGAGGGCCCGCACGCCGACCTCCTCGGCCTCGTGGCGCCATTCTTCAAGGGCGCAGGTTTCCGGCGTGTGGTCGGCCGGCTGAAATCGGCTGGCGTGGAAGAGCAGCCAGAAGGCGGCGAAGTCGGGGTAGAGTTCTTCCTCGAACATCCGCTCCAGGTCGGCTTCGAGGTAGGCCGGCCGAGTCAAGCTCGGGTTATCCCGCAGCAACCGGATGCGGTTGCCGTTGCTGACTACTCCCCAGAGGCAGTCATCATCGGCGTTGAGAAACTCCTGCACCAAGGCGTGAGCGGAGCGTCGACGCCCCTCGTCGCCAAAAGCAGGTTGGCCGCGGTCGAGATCTACCCCATGGGTGGCAAGCAGCATCGGCACATGGCCATCACCGGCAAAATGGCTTAAGGGGAAACGCCGGGCGGCGATATACCTGGGCTTGCAATGCTTGAGATCGCTAAAGCCCAGGACACTCTGCAACAGCCGCTGCAACCACCCCTCAACGCCGACTTGACAGGCGTCGATATCCTGCCGCTGGCGTTTCTCCTGGTAATCACGCCACTCAGCCAAGGCAATGCGCCAGGCGCGACCGATCTCTTCCTTTATGTTGAGCCCCTTGGGCAGGCCGTAGTCGGCAGCACTCTGCCGTTTGCCCTGCAAGGCGGCGGCTTTTTGCAGGAACTGCCCCGAGAACAGCCCCCCTTCGATTTTCAATGCGACAAAGCCGTGGTCGACTTTACTTCTTGCCATTCTTGAACCCCTCCTAGAAACTCACCACGGGCAATATGACATAGACACCGATCACATCGACTGGCAGACAGGGTTGCACATCGTAGCGGAACCCCTTGGCCTCGCTGGCCGAACGCACACGACGGTGGTCGTTCAGCAGATCTTCGGCCCGCTGGCCGGCGATTTCGGCGAACTGCCCTTCGAGACCGGGCAAGGCGGCGACGGCTTCCTGCACCAGGCGCTCGCGCATGGCAGGATCCATGTTGCGGGTAGGGGACAGGTTCATCAGGTCGCGTGTGGCCGCGGCGTCCAGGGCCTCGGCCCCGCTGCTGCGTACCACAAGGGTCCGGCACTCTTCGGAGAGCAAAACTCGGTCGATACTGCGGTAGCGGACACTGAGCTGACTGCGTAGCCGCAGCAGGTAAAGGGTAGTGCGCTCTTTGACCTGGTCGGTGAAGATGGCGCCGCCGCGAGCGGCGATTTTTGCGTCTTCACCTTCCAGGGCGATTTCTGTCACATGCTCGGCCAGGGCCAGCACCAGCGGATGGGTTCGGTGAACATGATGGGCCCTCACAGGCAGGGGGTAATCAAAGGCGATGCGCACGGTACCGCGCCAGCCGATGGAGCCTAGCCGATCGCGCAGGCCAAGAGGAAAGTGATCCACCGGCAGTTTGAAGCCCTTGCCGGTGGCCTCCAAAGGGGCACCCAGGCGCTGGGCCGCAGCCGAGACAAAGCGCTGCACGTCGTCGGCGCCGCCGAGCACCTGGATGGCCTTGCGCCACTCAGGAAGAACCTCGTCGGGCCGGAGCCGGTGCTGGGCAAAGATGGTGCGGCTGCGGCTGGCGGTTTCGCGGGCGCTCTCCCAGCCTGCATCGAGTTCGCGTCCAACGGGACCGAAATCGAAACTCATCTGGTTGACGTTCTCACTCAAGCCCCCCTTGCGCAGCAATACCGCTTTCATGACCGCGTCCATCACCTTACCGGTGTCTGCGGGCATGGGAACAGTGACACCGAGCTCCTTGCGGATCTGTTCGGCCTTACGCAGGATGACCTTGAGCACGGCTCCGTCGACGGGGTTGTTCTCGCCGTAGAGCATGACCGTCCTTACCTGTTTGGCGCTCTGACCGAAACGGTCTACGCGTCCTTCACGCTGCTCGTGGCGAGTAGGGTTCCAGCTGAGGTCGTAGTGAACCACGGCGGTGAAGAATTCCTGCAAGTTGATCCCTTCAGAAAGGCAGTCGGTGGCAACCAGGATACGTCGCTCGTGCTCCCGCATCTGTTCGATCCGCTCCTGGCGCTCTTCCGGAGTGAGTTCGCCAGTCACGCACACCACCTCGAACCCTTTTTTCTGGTAGCGCTCAGCCAGTTCATCGGCAAGGTAGTGGGCGGTGGGGATGTAGCGGCAGAATATAACCGGCTCGAACCCCTCGTTGACCAGCTCTTCAACAACCTTGAGCAGCTCGGCCAGCTTGGGATCCTGCTTGGCGCCGCGCAGGGATTGGGCTTTGGCGACCAGGGCACTGAGGATGACGGATTCACCGTTCCCATCCCGATCCGGGAGGGCGGCCGGTGCCGCATCGTCAAGGGTGAGAAGGTCGTCCCCTTCCCCGTCAAGCACCGTTTCGCTCCCCAGTTGTTCGATCTCCTGCAACGACTCGGCATCACTGGCCCCGCTGACACTGCGCAGTCGGGTGGTCAGGGCGGCAGCCGCCGCAGCCGGGCTGGAGCTGATGCAGCGCAGCAGGGCCAGGGCCGCCCACCAGTTCATCCGCTGTTGCAGTCGGCCGAGCTTCATCCCTTCTTCGAACATGCCGCGGGCATAGCTGAGCACATCACCGAACAGGTGACCCCACTCGCCGCTGAGCTTGTAGGTAGCCTCCTTGCTGAGGCGATCGGGGAAGACCGTGCTGTCCTGCCACTCGGCGATGTCGGGTCGGCGACGCTGAACGAAATGCACCGACAGCTCCTGCCGTAGCTGTTCTTTGGCCTTGCCCTGAAGTTGACCGATCCCTTGGAATTCGGGGCGCAGCAGGCCAAGGAGGTTGTAGAAGGCTGTTTCGTCGCCGCTGTGCGGGGTGGCGGTGAGAAACACCATGTGCCGGTCGAGGTCATCGGCCAAACCGCGCAGGAGGTTATACCGCTGATGGCGAGAGGCGCCGCCTGCACCGACGCAGGTGTGGGCCTCTTCGACGATGACAAATTCGGGGCAGGCGCGCAGAAACTCGTCTATGCGCCGCTCTTTCTTGATGAAATCGAGACTGACAACGGTAAAGGGATAAACGTCGAAAATCGACTGGCCGGCGGGGATACCACGCTCAAGGCGGCTGGCGGTACCGGTGCGAACCACGACGCTCTGGATGCCGAACTTCTCCTCCAGTTCCTCCTGCCACTGTTCGCAGAGGTGCGGAGGACAGATGACGGCAAGGCGCTTGATTTCACCTCGATCGAGCAGTTCGCGGGCAATGAGGGCTCCTTCGATGGTCTTGCCAACCCCGACGTCATCGGCGATAAGCAGCCGCACGGTCTGCTGGCGTAGGGCCATCATCAAGGGAACCAGTTGGTATGCCCGCGGTTCCACCGCCAAATTGCCGAAACTGCGGAAGGGGCCGGCCCCAGCGCGCAGCTTGAGCATGAGGGCATCGCGCAGCAGCAGTCCGGCACCGTAGGAACCAGCCTTGGTGGGATCGGGCGGCGGAAAGGTCGCATGTTTTGGAGGCTGGGCCTCAAGGGGCAGGTAAATGGAGGTGGCATCCTCGTCGCTGCCGCCCAGGGGACGCACGCGCAGCAGGTCTGTGCGGGAGTCGGGCAAGACCACCCACTCACGCCCTCGGGCCTGTACGAGGCTTCCGGGCTGAAACTGCAAAGTCATAGGATCAGGCTCCTGAACCGAAAATATCGGGATATTGGGCAAAAATGGCAGACCACTTGGCCTGCTCCTTGGGGAAACGGACGACGGTCAGGCCGGCAGCGCTCAGCCGCTGGGTCAAATCGTCGTCGAGGCGACGCTGAGGGCCGCTCTCGTGATGGGGGCCGTCGATGTAGATCACGGCCTGGTGCTCGGGATACCCAAAGTCGGGGCGGGTATTGAACGCCTCGAGCAGCGGCTGGGCGCGATCAGGCAGACGCAGCCCCTTTTCGCGGACAGTCTGCAACCAACGCTGTTCCAGGCTGCTGCCTGAAAGCCGCATCAGCTCGTCGAATTGGGCATCTCCCTTGCGCCCCTCGGTGCCTCGCTGTGGGATACTGTGCATCAGGCGGAAAAGCAGCTCGAGCACCCGGGGATTGCGGCGATCAAGGAGATCGTGGTCGGGCTGATTGTAGTAGCTGAGCAGGCAGCGGTAACAACCAGCCTCGCAGGCCTCGGCGGATTCAGGGCCGGCCGTGTCGACCAGTACCTGCCCCTGCCATTCCTCTTGCCAACTGTTGCCGACGATGTCGTAGTGACAGACTTCGAGTGCGGCACGGGCAACCCGTTGCAGAGCTCCTGAATCGCTGGCCAGCCGGGTCAGCACCCCGGCTCCACCTTCCGCCGATTCGTAAAAGAGTATCGCCTGCCTGTTGAGGCGAGTCGGCAGTGGCTCGGCCATCAGCTCGCTTTCCTCGAGTTGGAATACCGACTCCACCCCGCGTTTGAGAGCGTATTGCAGGGAGGCAATTTCGCCTTCGGACAGCTCTTGCCGGGGGAAAAGCACCATAACATTTCGGCGGTCCTCGACGAAGGGGACGATGCGGAGCACGTTGCGTGCCTCTTCAGACTCAACCTCGTCATCCGGCGGCGCCTGGTCATCTTTGGACCAGACGCCGGTGCTGACGTCGATGTTGAATCCGTAGATGCTGGCATTACGACGCCGGCGCCAACCGAGGTTGATGCGCCAGACCGTTGCCGCAGGTCCGTAATGAATTTCGACCAGGTCCTTGTCCCTCTCGGTAAACGTGGTGCGCACCACCTGAAGCCGGCCCTCTTCGAGCGCATACTGAAGGGTGGTCTGCATCTCGTACCCCATGCGCAGCCGCTCCTCCTCGTCGGAGGTGATCTGGGTGACGCGCCGGGTGCTGACGTGCTCAACGCGGTAGAGCTTGTCGAGTAACAAGCCTCCTTCAAGGAGGGTATCGCAGGCCCGACACCGAGGGTCATCGAACTGGCTGCCGAAATGGCCGTAGCCGCAGTTCGGGCAGAGACGCGCCGTGTGAACGGGCAGACCGATGTCTTCTGAGGCCCTTTCATCCTCACGGGTGGCAATGATCAGCTTGTGGACCAGATACTGGCTCCCCTCGTGGTAAATGCGGCTTTGAGGGCCAAATTCGGACAAGGCTAGAAACCTGGGGCGGGTGAGGAAGGAGTCCCGCGGCCCCTTCTCGCGCCGGGCCGGGATAAAGGCCATCAGCGGCAGGCGCGGGAAGTTGTAACCGGGGATGAAACCCTGGCTGGCCAGGTAGCGGTAGGTGTAGAAATCAGAGTTCATGGTCGCCCGGCCATGGAGCAGCAGTTCCTGCTGTATCTGCGCTTCGCGATAACGTTGGCGGGCTCGCTTGCGGTCTCCCTCTGCTGCTGCGGCGTTCAACAACACGGCATGACTACTCTCCATCTGCCGCACCGTGGCCTGGTAGAGCGAACGCCAACGCTCAAGTGCATGGTGCAGCCCCTGGCAGGCCCCTTGGATGGTTCTTTCGAGCCAGCCGGAGGCAAACCAGGGGGCCGCCTCGGTCGTCAACTCATCCTGCAACATTTCAAGAATCCGCTGTCCGCGGGCCAAGGTTCGCTGCCGGGCTCCGGGATGATCCAGGTTGGCCTTGATGTGTGAAAGGATGGGAAGATTCTTGCCGTCGGCGAGGTCGAGCAGGCCGTTGATTGAACTGTCGAGCTTTTGCCCGGTCTCGGCCAGCCAGACCGCATGAAGGTGGCTACGGACCAGCTCTTCATTGGCCAAGTCGAGAGTGGGCGGGCGAACAATCCCCGAGACCATGCGCACGGGATCGCTGAAAAAATACTGATCGTGGGGGCTTTGTGCCGCGCAGTAGGTGATAACCAACGCCGGCTGCCCGCTACGGCCAGCACGACCGCTGCGCTGGGCGTAGTTGGCAGGGGTCGGAGGTACGTTGCGCATGTAAACGGTGTTCAGTTCGGCGATGTCGACCCCCAGTTCCATGGTCGGCGAACAAAACAAGACCGGCAGTTCGGCTTTGCGGAAAAGCTCTTCGCGTTTCTCTCGCTCGTCGCTGTCGACTTGGGCGGTATGCTCCCTGGCCTCGAGCTTGTGCAGAAAACGCTCCTGCTGAAGTAGCGAAGTGGCTATCCCCAGGTACAGGTTTCGAAAAAACCGATTCTCAGTGCGCCTGGAGTCTTGCTGGTCGGCTTCGCCATCGGGGTCAAATGTCCACATCAGGGCATTCCCATTGAGGCGGAAGGCCTTTTGACCCTCGATTTCCAAAGGCTCAACCAGTCCGGCCCTAGTGAGCCCTTGCAGCATCTCAGCTACCAATTGATTGTAGAGGGTTTCCGGCAGTCGGTCGGGAAAATCCTGAGCCTGTTCCCCCCAAGTGCTGCGCTTTTTGAGGAAAAAACCGAACCGGGAACGGTATGAGACGAAATTGGCGAGAGGATCTTTGTGTGGCCAACGAGACTTCGGGAAGGGGAACATGTACCCCCCCTCCTGCATCCGTTCATCCTCGTTCAGGCCCCAAGGCTCCCGAAGATGGGCGAAGCTGGCCACCTTTATCTGTTCCTGGCGGAACTGGTCGAGATACGGGGTTTTGATGCAAAGGGCTCGGCGCAGGGTGTCGAGCAGCTCGGTCAGCACCCGTTCTCGAATTTCGGGAGTCGCATTGGCAAGAAGGGGATGACAACCAGACCAGAGCTCTTCGGCCTGGCAGGCCTCGGTGAGGTATTGGTAGCCGATTTTCAGCAGACCGAGCTGCTCCAGGTTGGGGTTGACGATTCGCCAGCCACGGCGCAAGTCGTAGAAGAGACGGTAGCCGAGCACATCACGCAACGCCTGCTGGGCTTTTCTCTCAGCGAGGAATTCGGCGTCGGGGTTGGCCATGAACTCGTGCTTACTGAGATCGAGTTGGCCAGCAACCAATTGGGTCAGGGTTTCGTCGGTGATCCCGGAGGGGTTCTTCTTGACTGCGGCCAGCAGTGCGCCACGAAGCAGAAGTACCATGACGAAGTCATTGAAATGACCCGCCTGAAGGGAGGCGTCCTGGCGGTTATCGGTAAAGCCGAGCAGCTTTTTGGCCTGATCTGGGAGTTCCTGTTCTTCTTCCAGAAGGTAGCGCATGACCGATAGGGCCATGATGGTGGTCGCCGAGCTGCGCCCCTCGGTACTAAGACTCGAAAGCTTGCTGCGGTCGCGCAACTGGCTCTCGTAGAGGTGACCGCAATCGGGGTTGAGGCAAAAACGCAAGGAACCGGGCAGATACCAGCCTCGCATGCCGCCATCATAGGTATCGCCGGCTGGGTTGACTTTCACATAAACCGGTTTGTATCTGCGGAAGTGGCTTTTAAGGCGCGGGGGTTCCTTGGAAAAATCGAGCCAGTCCTCCGGGAATGCCTTCTCCGGGTCGGCGTCATCCCAAAGGGCATCGGCATCGGGGAAGAACAGTCCGGGCTGGATATCTTCATCTTCGTGGGCACGATCATCAAGGCTACGAGGCTCAATTTTTTCGATTTGCCCTCCTTCGAACTGAGCCCAGACAGGAAAATACTCCTGCCCACACTGCCGGCAAAAGGTTGCGTTGAACAGGCGTTTGTCGCGATCGCCCGGTTTGAACTGCTGGCCGTTGACCGTCAGGTAACGTTGCCCTGGTGGCTCCAGGGTGGAATACAGATCCCCTGCTCCGGAGACGAACTGGTGAAGCCTGAAGGCAAAGAGGCTTTTCCCATCCAGTCCGCGCGCCTGATATGCCTTGAGAAGAAAATCCCGGAGCACATCTTCACAGCGTTCCTGGTTCACACCTGTCAGTTCGTAAAGCTTCTGAACCGCCTCGTTGATGCTCTGCGGTCTTGCTCGAACCCATGACTCTCCTTCTCTGGCAAGCCCCAGGTTCAGCTCAACCCATGGCGCCAACGGGTGAGCTCGAAGCAGTTCGAAATCTTTGATGTCCCCAAGACCCTGCTCCAAGGACTTGCAGAGAAGGGCAACATCTGGCTCCGTTTGCCCCACCGTGACACGTTGCAGGGTTTCGGTGATGACATTTTCGGCTTTTACCGGTGCACCGAAGAGCCTGCTGGCAATCCGGGCAACGGTCGACTTACGGTCTTCGGACTCCCCTTCCGAGGCCATGGTGGCCGAGGTACCGATGCAAAGAAGATTCTTGTTTAGCGACTCACGCACTCTCCGGACCAAAATTGCGACGTCCGCCCCTTGGCGGCCGCGGTAGGTGTGCAGTTCGTCAAGAACCAGAAACTCCAACCCCTGTGCAGCACGAACAATTCCCTTGTCCAACTCCTCTTGCCGGGTCATGAGCAATTCCAGCATCATGAAGTTGGTCAACAGGATGTCAGGCGGGTTGGCGACGAGACGTTCACGCTCCTCCTGGCTCTCCTGGCCGGTGTAACGGCCATATGTAACCTTCTCATTGCCTAGACCATAGCCTTCAGTGAGGAATTTCTGCAATTCTTCAAGCTGGCTATTGCAGAGGGCATTCATCGGATAGATAACAATGGCCTTGATCCGGGCCCTGTTCTGGCCCGCCTCATTTTGCCGCAAAACATGGTCGACTATGGGGATGAAATAGCTGAGGGACTTACCCGACCCCGTACCGGTGGTAAGAACATAGCTTTCCCTACGTTGAGCTATGTGGACTGCATCCTGTTGGTGTTTGTGGAGCAAGAGAGGAACGCCAAGATTTCCACCTTCTTTGCCACGGCGGAAAATGGCTTCACATTCCGGATGCAAAACCCCGTCCCTGACTAGTTGGTCGATGGCTTTGCCTGGAACGTAACATGGATTAAGCTGAATAAGGGGGGAAGGCCAGAAATGCTGGTCGGCGTAAGTCCTGTCGATGAACTCGACCATATCTGCCGTCTTAACCGTGCAGAAGCTGCGGGAAAAAGCCTCATAATCACTGGTAAGACGAGTGCGGAACTCAAACACATTCATGTTGTCCCTCGCAGGCTATTTCAGTCAAATATTTTCAAATCAACAAATGCGCCTGATATCTTCAACACGTCATTATGCCTGATCACCGTTCGGGTGGACATGATGAATGAGATCTTGCCGAGATAAATGTTGGCCAGGTGGAAAATCCTTGTTACATCATGCCCTTAAGACTGATTACGGTAACCAGAGATCACGCACCTGTCGTTCCTGGAAATGTTGCAACCAAATAAAAAAACGCTGCTGATGTTCTTGAACGTCAGCAGCGGCTGAATACCCCGTGTCATGCTCGAAGATTGTCCACACCCCGCACCCTCCGGTCATTAGAAAAGCATCATAGCTATCGTTTATAGAGCGGCGCCCAATCGATGTCAATCATCCATTTCCCAATGGAAAGCACCTCAATTGGCTATCAGTGCTTCCGGAGCAGTTGCCTCAATCCAGCGCCACGGTCAAAGTGGATTGACTGGGTACAGCTTGCGCAAGTTGGGGCTCCAGCTTTCAGTATGTCTCGTGCGGATTTGGTAATACATATTCGACAGCAATGTCAGAATACGTCACCTTCTACAGCAACGGAATCAGTTCGGAACCATTGCGATTCACCGCGTAAATTCAATAGATTGCGTGTCGCTCCTAGTCGTTTCATACATGAGTTGCATGTTGCACTCCCATAGGGGATGCAACATGCAACTCCTCACAGCCTTCGCGACCTGACAGGCCTACAAGCCTCAAATGTGAATATAAAAATGGCCGATTCTTCTTTACTTTAAATGAAGGCTAAAACCATGGCTTATGCTTTACGCTAGTTGTAAAGTTTGCTATGCTTTATGCGGTATTTGCTGACAGGAGGGTGAAAACGATGGCAACCTACGGCTACATTAGGGTGTCGACCGACAAGCAAGACCTGGAAACCCAGAAGTTCGGGATCCTGAACTTTGCAAACGAGAAGGGATTGGGCCAGGTGGCCCTTGTCGAAGAGGCAGTATCAGGCAGGGTCAGCTGGAAGAACCGGGAACTTCACCGGATTATTGATGGGCTGTGCAAAGGGGATGTATTGATCGTAACCGAGCTCTCGCGGCTGGGGCGAAGCATGCTCGAGGTAATGGAGCTGTTGTCGATCATGACAAAGAAAGAGGTTAAGGTCTTCGCCATCAAAGGGGGGTACGAGCTCGGAAACAATATCCAGTCGAAGGTCCTGGCATTTGCCTTCGCCCTGGCAGCGGAGATCGAACGCGAGCTTATTTCTGACCGGACAAAAGAAGCGTTAGCCAAGAAAAAAGCGGAAGGGGTAAAGCTTGGGCGGCCGAGTGGCAGACTCGGGAAATCGAAGCTCGATGGCCAAGAAGAAGAGATTGGGCGCCTCTTGGAGCATAAGGTGCCAGCGGCAGCCATCGCTCGACTGCTGAAGGTGTCCAGACCAACGCTGCTGGGGTTTATAAAGTCAAGGAATCTGACCCCCAACTGATTGGAGGCGTGAATCAGACTAATTGAGCAGGAACAGCAGGACGGCAACGGCTATGGCGGCCCCGGTTTTCTTGGACACGAAAATGAGGTAAATCTACGTGTTCAAGGAGGTCGTCAATGGAAAAGGATGTCAGTGTCTCCGGTGCGGCGGAAGGAGAGCGTAGCTCGACTGGAGCAGCACCGGAAGTCAAACGTTGGAGCGCCAACCGCAAAAAGGAGGTTGTCCTGCGGTTGATGCGCGGTGAATCAATCGATGCCTTGTCCCGTGAGTTGGGCATCGAAATCTATCGCTTGGAAGAGTGGCATCAGAAAGCACTCCAAGGGATAGAATCTGCTCTCAAGGCTCGTTAAGGTGATCCGTTGGCAGCGGAACTCGATGCAGCCTTCAAGCGCATCGGTGAGATCACCATGGAAAACGAGCTACTGCGGGAGAAAGCGAGGCGTGCCCACCCTTTGGCCCAGAGGAGATCGAAGAAATGAGCGCTACGATCTCCCCTGCCACCGGTAAAGCCTACGGCGTTCAGCGCGTCTGCCGTGCCTGGGAAATGCCCCGCTCGTCGTTCTATAGCCGCCAAGGCAGAAAAACCCTGCCATCGGTACTGCTCAAGCGTGGCCCGAAAACACCGCTCACTGACAACGAGGTACTTGCTCTTATCCGGATCGATCTGGAGACATCCCCCTTTATCGGCGAGGGGCACCGTAAGGTCTGGGGACGCCTACGCTTCGTCAAAGGGATCAAAGTCGGCCGTAAGCGGGTGCTGCGTCTCATGCGGGAGAACAACCTGCTCTCTCCTCACCGGGTTGTTCAGGGACATCCCAAGAAGCACGACGGCAAGATCATCACGGCAGCTCCCAACGTCATGTGGGGTACCGATGGCACCAGGATCTTCACCCTGGAAGAAGGGTGGTGCTGGTTGTTTAGCGCCGTGGAGCACTGGAACGCTGAGTGCGTCGGTTGGCATGTGACCAAGAATGGCGATCGGTTTGCCGCATTGCAGCCGCTCTCCATGGGAATCAAGGCCCGTTTCGGCTCGGTCGGAGCCGCTGCTGCACGTGGGCTGGTACTGAGGATGGATCACGGCAGCCAATACCTTTCGGAGCATTTCCAGAATCAGATCAAGTTCTGGGGAATCGCCCCAAGTTTCTCTTTTGTTGCCGAACCGCAGACCAACGGGGTGACGGAACGGTTCAATCGGACTCTCAAAGAACAGGTCATCTATGGCCGCCACTACCGCACCATCGAAGAAGTAAGGACGGCAGTAGCTGACTTCATGGATCGTTACAACCGGCTGTGGCTGGTTGAAAAACTCGGTTTCAGAAGCCCTCGACAGGCCTTCGAGGAGTATCAACTCAAGAAGGCTGCGTGACTCTTATCTTGTGTCCAGGGTACCGGGCGCGCTACAAGGACGGCAACGGCAAACACGGCAGCAAATGTGATCATGCCAACGCGACAAACAACGTTGCGCTCTAGCTCTTTAAATTCCTCATCCAGGAAACTTTGATAGGGCCTTTTTCGCATGACCACTTCTCCTTATTCACAGAGTATCTCACTCGCCATCCCACCTCAATAGCCCTTTCCGGGACCGAGCCCACAATAAACCCACAATAGGCCCCAGGCCTCTTTTTTAGAGTATTGTCCAGATAGCCCCTGGACAATTTGGATGTCTCGAAATTGTTCTTCAGTTAAAACGCATAGTTATGCGATATTTATTATACACCCTTGAAATTGAATTATAAATTTGACAGCTTGCCGTTTTACTGTGTTCTGCATTGCGGTACACGCACATAAGCATGTACCTACCTGCTCCTTCAATTTTTTTGGCGTTGCCTACCGCAAAGGGAACGCTCGAGAATCAACACGAGAAATTTTCACAGTAATTTACGACTAGCGGCGGGGCAATTTTGGATGACGATAGCAGGTCATTTTTCGATACCGGCTGACACATGATCTCGACAAGTAAAATTCACTCCCCCGGCGGGAAACAGTGGAGGACAATATGGATATTCAAGCACTTGTGGAACTTCTAGCTATTAAAGGACAATTGAATGAATCGCAAGTTCAAATGCTAGCTCGGGCCATAGAAGTATTTAGAACCCCAGACATGGCCTACAAGTGGTTTCTGTCACCCGTGTTGGCACTCGGCAATACACGACCTGTAGAACTAACGAGCGACGAGGCAGGGATTCATGAGATCATGAAAATATTGGGACGCATTGAGCAGGGAGTGTATTCCTGAAAACTAAATTCTCTTCTTATACAAAATTATTTTAGAATCTTCCGACGTGGTCTTTGACCGGCATATCTCGAGAAACCGCAACGATCATTTTGCACACTGTCTCTCTACAAAATCTTATCGTGATTTTTAACAGTTACCCCTTTACCATCAAGCAATTGGTGTATCCACATTAGGCGGTGTTGAAATTGCAGCCACGGCGATAACGAAGTAAACTCCAGGTGCATTCAGCTTCACTCGAATATCACCTCAAGCTCGGTCCCTTCCCCCTTCCTCATAGTTATAATTTTTTGGATCATTTCCCGTGCCTCTGATTCTGTAATTCCTTCTTCATTTTTGAGGGTTATCACTGTCCTCACCTTCCAGATTTTCCGGTACGAAACGCGACGGATAAACTCCTCAAGTTGTGCTAAGCATTCTCCTCGAAGCAAAAGCTCGAACGAATCCAACAACTCTCTACGTGCAGCATGAGATTCCGCTGCCTGACCGAAGAACGTCTCAAATTGAGCATAAGTAATCTCGGCGCGCCGCAACATCTTGAGTGATCTCACTATCTCATCTAACTCAACACAGAAACCATCACGCGCCTGAATAATCAAAATACCCCCCTCTTGGAGCGGAAAAAGGGCAATAAGATTCGGCAGATCTGAAACCCTCGCTACATACACATCGGACACCTGCTGTTCCGCGATAAGAGATGGCAATAGAATAGAGAGATCGCTGACTACACGTGTAACAGCCCGCTCCTTACCATCATAGCAACGAGCGGGCACTGAAAATGCTCCGCAGAGAAATGGCGCACCCTCCCCTGTGCTCAACCATTTGGCGTTACATTCGAGCGCCCGGGCTATTTCAGCAAGCATTTTACTTCGAGGCACGTGTCGCCCACCTTCATACTTGGGAACCTTGGCCTGCTGCACATTGATTGCATCCGCAAGCTCTTGCTGACCCATCCCGTGCAGCAAGCGCAGTAACTTGATTCTCTCTCCAATATGCATAATTCCCCCTGACGGTAGTGCGAGCAGCATACCAGATTTGACATAAAAAATGTCATGCCATTTTTTAGTTGATCGCCTTCCCTAAACTGCGGTATAATTGTACTAGTACAATTTAAGGAGGGCGTTATGTTGCATCATTTATCATGCAAACACTGTGGCGGCAAATTTAGGTCATTTCGTGCAAGTCAGCAATTTTGCAGCAGAGAATGCGGGCATAGGTTCAGGCGTGAAGAAGGAGATAGGCGCCGAGCGGCGAAAACGCACGTAATCCCCTGTTGTTATTGCGGGAAAACGATGACTACGCTTAATCCATTACGAAAATACTGCGACAAAAAATGCCAGGGACTGGCGGAACGCAACCCTAGAAACTATGAACCAAAACGAAAACGTTTACCGCGGCAGGGCCCTTCCAGCTTTGAGCAGATATGGGATTCTGCTCGCAGAAGAAACTATGACGGATACATAACCCTGATAGTTAAAACGCCCGATGGCAAACGGGTTCAGCGAAGAGAGCACCGCGTTATTTGGGAGCGTGCAATTGGGATCGAATTGCCAGAGCATTGGATAATCCATCATCGCAACGGTCAGAGATCAGACAATCGACTAGAAAATCTGTTGCCGATGCCTGTTGGTGATCATGTTTCATTTCATCTGGATATCAGCAAACTGGTCGGCCTGTCCCGAAGATCTTACAAAAAGGAAGCCCAGCTGATTCTAGAACGGTGTTTATCCAGAATAATTAAACATTACCCCGATGCGGCTAGATTTTACGATCCGATTTCGAGCAATTGAGAGGAGGCCTCTATGCAATCGACCAAACTACTCATTTATCCGAGTGACCGTGATGAAGACTATCAAAAATTGGCAATTTCGATGATCAGATACGTCCGCCTCGAAATGATAAATGCACCTCAGCATATTCTTGATCGAGAAATAGAAATCATACAAAAACGAGTCCTCCTGTGCCGGGAAAACTCGTCCAAAGATCTCAGAATCTTTCTCAAGAACATGCTGCTGTCAGAAGTGTCGATCAAGTTTGGACAGCCCTCTTGTTCGAATTGCCTTAAATTCACTTCCTGCTCTAATTTGCCAACGACCCACCCCGGCACTGAATACTTTTCCGACCCCTCTTTGCTGTCTTCGACGAATCGCCACGAATCCGACGCAAGCAGCAAATGTCAAGGTTACGCACCTGACCTGAATAAATTCGAATCCGCAATTTACAGCTATCCGCGCACCTTAAAACGATTGAACGCTTGCTTCGCAGTCGAATTAAACGCAAGAGCGATATCTCTGGCGATGCTCAGGATTCTTAGCGCTTGGCACCGCAAGGCTGTAAGTTGACAATTTCTGCCGTTTAAGATTCTGATTTCACAGGAATTTCATAAGGTAGCAAACCGAACTATCAAATCCATCAGCAGCACTGTTGCATAGCTGCACATTATTGCCTGAAGGCTGATCTCAGGAGGCAATAGTGATGTGTGACAGTAACTGTAAACTTGAGGCGAAATTAGATAGAGTCATCAGCTTGTTGGAGTTGCTGGTTCACCCTCAGTCTCAAATTGATCTATCTGATCTGGTAAATCGCATTAGTTCAGGCGACAGAGCCGCCTTGCGGCAATATAACGCACGTAAAATCAGAGATCAAACTCAAAGATAGCCTTCGCCATCCCTGGAAAATGAGCGCACTGCAATTATATGGAGGCATGCTATGTCAATTCGCGCTGTGAACAAAAATAAGACGAAATGGGTCATCGATTATTATCCAGCGGGTCAAAAAGGAAAACGTGAGAGACTGACGTTTATAGGCAGTGAAGATGAAGCCCGCCATATCGAGCTGGGGTTGAGGCAGAAACGTTATGCAGTTAAACCTGTCAATCCAAGAGTGATAGATGTTGTGCTGGACTGGCAAGAGTGGGCAAGGGCTACATATGCTGAATCGACATATATTGACATGGTGAAAGCGATGAAAAAAATACTCCCACAATTCGGAAATATTCACTTTAGTCAACTCAATCAAGGTCTTGTTGAGGAATACAAAGTTAAGCGACACGCCGAGAACGCCAAGAAGAGAACGATCAACAAAGAACTGTCGTATTTTTCTTCGATCTGTTCCTGGGCAACGACCAACAAATATGCCGCGGAACCGGCATTTGTGCCTGCGCAATTTAGGAGAGTAACGTCTCCAGCGATCACAGTTCCTGAGTACGCAGAACTAGACGCCCTGATAGCAAACATTGAAGAACGGTATAAAGGCATTGTCCTGCTGATGAATGATGCTGGACTCAGGCGGCAGGAAGCTCTCCGCCTGGAGGTAAAAAACGTTCGTATCAAAGATGGAATTATCAAAGTACTCGGCAAGGGTAGCAAATGGCGGTCAGTCCCAATTGCGACTGAAAGACTGATGGACGAGCTCAAAAAAGCAACTGCCGGCAGAACAAAAGGTTATCTCTATACGAATCCCAAAACGGGCAAACCGTATACAGGCATCAGAAAGGCACTGGAGAGGGCTGCCCTAAAAGCCGGAATATCGGACCGGATTTACCACCACCTACTAAGGCACTGCTACGGTACGTATGCAACAGAAGCCGGCGTGCATCCCAGGGCACTCCAGCAAATGATGGGGCACGAAAAATTGAGCACAACTGAAAAGTACGGCGAGGTCAAAAGTAAATTCATTGTGCAGGAATCACGCAAAATGCAAAAATATCACGAAGAAAATGGCACGACCCCAGATCCAAATTAAATCACCTTTGTGACCATACCAGTCACAAACATATACCACAACCCACTGTTTTTGCAGATTTTTTATGTACTGTTTACGGACTGAAAATCCTCGTGTCGGCGGTTCGACTCCGTCTCTGGGCACCAGAAAAATCAAGGCTTCGCGGGTTTTCCGCGAAGCCTTTTTTCGTTTTCTCCATATACACAACCCTGAACAAAGAAGGGGTGGCATAGAGCCACCCCTTCTTTGTTCACATCAATTCAGTGCTGACTACAACTCTTAGTGTGATCCTCCGGAGAGGAAGGCGAAGAGCATCAGCACAACCAGTGAGAGACCGACGATGACGGCAAAGAAGCCGAAGGTTTTGACGATAAAGTCGTAGGCGACACCGCTGGTTTTCTTGGCGGCAAACTGCTCGGTGATCCCCAGCTCTTCATAGCGCTTCCACTGGTCACCCCGCTCCTCGAGGAACTCGTGTTTCGGCATCTGGCCATTGAAAATGACGAAGTCCATGGGGAACTTCTCCGGACGGCCGTGGGTGTTGAAGAAGTGGACCGTGAAGATGAAGCCGGTGGCAAGAAGCGCCTCGTCGGAGTGGACGATGGTCGCGACGTTGAACATCCAGCCCGGGAGGAAGCTGCCGAAGAACTCGGGGAACCAGAGCATCAGGCCCGAGCCGCCGATGGCGAACATACCCCAGAAGACCGCGATGAAGTCGAATTTCTCCCAGTAGGTCCACCGCTCGAAGGTCGGCTTCGGCCCCCGGAAGAGGAACCAGCGGACCATGCCGGCCACGTCCTTGATGTCGCGGAAATTAGGCATGAGGGAGTCGGGGCCGAACATGCGCTGGAGCCAGCCACCCGGCAGGTCCTTCCGGACGAAGAGGAAGTGGAAGGAGAGGAGGAGCGCTCCGACGAAGTAGACGAAGGTGATGCCGGCGCCGATACGGTGAACGAGAGCGGCATTGGCGGAGTGACCGAAGATGTGGTCCATCATGAACTTCGCCCACTGCTGGTCGCTGAACTTGAGAGGAAGCCCCGAGAGCGACAGCAGGAGGAAGCTGATGATGACCAGCAGGTGGAGGAATATGTGACGCTTCTTGAAGCGGCGGTATACCTTGTGGCCATCGGGGATATGATGCTCCTCATGGCCTTGGATGAGGGCCTGCTGTTTCTCGCGATTCTCCACGAAGCCGCGGAACATCCAGAACAGGGTGTGAATCCAGAACACGGCGAAGGTGCAGACGAGCAGCCCGGTCATGGCTACGAAGGTGTAGAAGAGGATCGGATACTTCTCCCGGTCGTGGGAACCGTGGGAGTAGAACTTGGTGAAGAGGGGGGTCGCCTTGGGGTGGCATTTGGCGCAGGTGGCGACAAGATTCTGGGGATTGACGCTGGAGTTGGGATCCTTTGCCGGCAGAACACCGTGGGCGGTGTGACAATCGGCGCAACCGGCAACCTTCTCGGGGAAGCCGAGGCGGTAGTTCTTGCCGTGGTAGCTCTCCATGTAGGTTTTTACGGCGACAGGGAAGACGTTGTTACGTGCCATCATCTTCTCGTCGGCGTGACACGTCATGCAGACCTTGGTGTGGAACTCGCGGTTCTCCTTGGATTTCGGATCACCGAGAGGCTTGATGGCGTGGAGGTTATGACAGTCGTTACAGGCAGCCGAATCCATGTTGCCGCCGGCCACCGCCTTGCCGTGAACGGAGTTGCGGTAGCCCGCTTCCTTGTCGTGGCACTGGATGCACTTGGCAACGACCTTCCGCTTGTCCTTGTTCCAGTACGTATGGCTATGGATGTCGGTGTGGCAGTCGGCGCATTTCACGTCCTTCTGGGCGTGGACGCTGGCGTAATGCTCGGAGTTCTCCTTCTTGTGACAACGTTCGCACTGGACCTTGTGGACCTTGGTTTCGCCCTTCATGTGCTTCGCAAGATCGGTGATCTCCACATGGCAGCTTGTACACGCGTTCTTGCCGTGGACGGACGCGGCAAATGCGGTGGCGGAAATCTTGTTGCTGTGACAGCCGAGACAGGTGGCGGGGTCGATTGCCATGCCACTTTCGGCAGCCGCAGGCCGGGCGACGGCCATGAGCAGCAGCAGTGCAGGGAACAGCCAGAAAACCTTCGACAACATGCATGCTCCTCCTTATGAGGTATTTTTTCCTGTTTTTCCCGAAAAGAGAGCGGTAAAACAAGGTATTGCAAGAACCAAAAAAACATCCTGCTTCGATCGATCGTCTCTACCTAATAATATTAGCCGGAATTATTTCAGGATGTTAGAGTCAAACAGTGACAGATGAAAAGTAAAACGCTATTCTAAATATTAAGCCTCATTCAATGAAGAAACGTCAATCTCGGCGATAGTAATCCCGAGGGGGGAAAAAAGCAACAAAATAGTATACTTTTTTTATACATAACCCGCGTCTGGAAGAAGCAAAGCAAAGCGGTCGAAGCGCGGCATGCCTCCTTGAGACGAACGGTTCGCCGATGAGCGCGGAACCGGCTCTGACACCCGGATCGCTGCAGCCCGCTTTGCCGATTTCACTTCAGGAGCAATTCGGGGACAATGACAATCCCTTCTGCTGCAGCAAACTCGAGAAATTCTGCCACCTCGTCCCGGGGAAGGCCGAGACGGGACGCCGCCACTCCGGCCGCTTCACGGCCGTCGAGACCTTCGAGCAGAAGGAAATAAGGTTCTATGAGAGACTCGGTAAAGATGTCGTTGCCCCGGGGGTAGATGACGGCCCACGACCTGCCGGGAGAGAAGCACGAGCATATTTCCCGCAGGTCGACGTCTCCCACCTCCAGAAGATCAGTGATTTCATAGGAAAAGCGGGCAAGCCGCACGGATGGGGCGAGGCGCAAGGGCTGGTCGAGGATAGTCATGCCGGCCAGACTGCGGTCGGTGGGAAGCTCCGGCGCCGGCGCCAGGAGCGCCGCCGCATAGTAATAGTGGTAGTCGACCAGGTCGAGGGCGGCGGGAAGGAGGCGGGTCAGCCGGCGCTCCTTGAAGATACGGGAAAGGAACGCACGCTGGAGCGACCAGATCGCCTCATCGCTCAACGCCTCCTCCCGGGCCTCCACCCCTTCCTTCTCAAGCCATGCCCGAAAGGCATCGAGGAACTCTGCCGGGGTCATGGCGAGGGGAGCAACAACGCCGTTGAACCAGGCGACGGCCCGTCCCCGGCTGTAAAAGATGTCGCAGGCCGCAGCGAGCCGGGCGGCGCGCTCCATGTCCCGAACCGGAAACGTCGGGGAACCGGTGAGCGTGTAGGGGGGAGCGGGAAGGTGGTCGAGCTCCGCCTCTGCTGCTCGGCCGGCGAGGGGCGTACCGGGGAGGACGGCAAGGGGAAAGATGTCAAGGTGGTTCGGGTAGAGGCCGAGGGCAAAATCGAGGGAGCGCTTGAAACCCTCGAGCGAATCGCCGGGGAGTCCGTAGATGAGATCGAAGCCGAAGACCGCCCCGCTTTCGTTCAGCAGCGAAACTCGCTTCCTGAAGTCGTCCGGGTCGAAATGACGCCGGATCTCTTTAAGAACCGCGGGATCGGCGCTCTGGAGACCGATCTGAAGGGAACAGGTGATACTGGCGAAGAGCCGGGCCATCTCCCGGTCCACAAACTCGCTCCGCACCTCGAAGTGGAAGTGTATATGGGGGGCACGTCGGCGGATCATCCGGAGGATCGTCTTTGCCCGCTTCGCATCGATGTTGAAGGTGGAGTCGAGAACGAACACCTGGGGAACGTTGTGCCGGACAAGAAAGTCGAGCTCGGCATCGACCCGCTCCAGGGAAAACCGCCTCACCCCCTTGGTCCCCTTGTAGTCGAAACAGTACTCGCAGCTGAAGTCGCACCCACGGGAGAGCTGCCAGAGAAGCCCGCCATAGCGCCGGGGCTCGATCACCCCCGTAAGGAACGGCGACGGAATGGTATCAAGGAACGCCACCGGTTTCTGGGGCCGGATTACAAGCTCCCCCCCCTCAGGCCAGGCGGTCCCCGGGGCGCCGCAGAGGGGACGTCCTGCACAGAGTCGGGCCGCCACTTCGAGAAACGGTACCTCTCCCTCGCCAAGAATCAGAAAATCGTACCCTCCCCCTGCAAGCGCCCCGGCAGGGTCGGCAGTCGCCTCGGGGCCACCGGCGAAGATCACAAGCCCCGGTCGCTCACGCCGCAGCACAGCGACCACCCGCGCCGACGCCTCGGGGTTCCAGAGGTAGAGGGAAAAACCGACTGCATCGGGTTCGTGGGCAAGGATCTCGGCGGCACATGCGTCGGGGGAATCGGCGCACAGGAAGTCGCACAGCGTGACCGTGACACGGGCGGCGAGCTCCTCGTCGGTCGCGAGGTACGCCTTCAGGAACGCGTTGGCAAGGGGAACGGCTTGGGGAGAGGGGGATGGATGGATGGCAACAAGGACGACCTTCACGGGCTCCTCCGGTGAGACAGAGTGGAGATATCCGGTGGCAGTTACTGGGACCGGCGAGGGCGGGCCTTGATCTTGGGCACGCCATCCTGGATGACGATCCGGAATTCCACCCGGTCGGTGCCGTACTTGGCCGCGATCGCCGGCTTCTGCCTCTCGATGGCGGAAGCGACCATCTCCCTGGTTATGGTTTCGACGGGAAGGTTGCAGGAGCGTCGCGCCTCGATGAACTGGCGGTACAGGTCGTCGGTATCGTCGCGGTGCGGTGGCGAGGTTTTGCCGGCTGGAGCGGAACGATCGTCGTGCATGGCCATCCGGAACCGGTCGCGGGAGTACCGCCCCTCCTCCATGAGACGGAGAATCCGGTTCCAGTACTGACGGTAGGAGTTCAGCTTCGCCACGAGGGAATTGTACTTGAAGTTCAGCATAGTGTTGACGATCTTCACGCTGACGTACTTGCGCGCCAGGCGGTCGACGGTTTCCAGCAGACGCACCGGTTCCCGCTTCTCCAGACCGAGAAAATACTGCTCGTACTTGATGATCAGTTCATTGAGGCACTGCTCGAACTGGGCTATGTCTTCCGGAATCCCCATAGGCTCTCCGGGTCAGACTATAGACAGAAAGCCCCCTCCGTGTAAAGACGAAAGCTTATCCCGCCCCCCGTCTAATCGCTTGACGGCCGCGCGGGGCATCGTATAGAGTAAGTCGCTTCAATACCTAACATTTTCCCTCAAAGGGGGGCCGCCATGGGCGATCTTGCGGCGATCATCCTTGCCGCCGGCAAGGGAACGAGAATGAAATCAGAGCTGGTCAAGGTGATGCACCCCCTGGCCGGCGTACCGATGGTGGCGTGGCCCGTTGAAGCGGCCCGGCAAGCGGGGGCATCCCGCATGGTGCTGGTGGTCGGTCACCAGGCGGACACCATCCGCGAGCACTTCGCCGGCACGGAGAACATGGCCTTCGCCCTCCAGGAAGAGCAGCTGGGCACCGGCCACGCCGTGGCCAGCGCCGCCGCGCCCCTCGACGGTTTCAGGGGAAGAGTCCTGATTCTCTGTGGCGACGTCCCCCTCATCCGGGCCGAGACGCTCCAAGGGATGATCGACGCCCACGGTGCCTCCGGGGCGGCCCTCACCGTCCTCACCACACGCCTCGAAAACCCCTTCGGCTACGGCCGGATCATCCGCGGCTTCGACGGCCGGGTCATCCGGATCGTCGAAGAAAAGGACGCAACCCCCGAGGAACGGGGGCGGAACGAGGTGAACGCCGGCATCTACTGCGCCGAGGCGGCGTTTCTCTTCGACGCGGTCAAGCGGATCGGCAACGACAACGCCCAGGGGGAATACTACCTCACCGACATCGTCACCATGGCCAACGAGCGGGGGCTGCGCTGCACGGCCCATCCCGTAGCCGACCCGATGGAGGTCATGGGGGTGAACGACCGGGCCCAACTGGCCGAGGCGGGACGATTCGCCCGGCAGCGGATCAACGGGGCGCTCATGCTCGACGGGGTGACCATCGTGGACCCGGCCGCCGCCTACATCGACCGGGGGGTAACCGTGGGGCGCGACACCACGATCCACCCGGGAGTCCACCTTTCCGGCGAAACACGGATCGGCGAAGGGTGCGTCATCGAGTCAGGAGCCGTCATCAAGGGAAGCACCCTCGGCGACGGCTGCGTCGTGGAGCCGGGGGCCATGATCCGGAGCTGCCGCCTCGGAAGCCGCGTGATGGTGAAGGCAGGAACCGTCATGGAGGATGCGGTCATCCATGACCACACGGCCATCGGCCCCATGGCGCACCTCAGGCCAGGCACCGAACTCATGGCCCACGTGAAGATCGGCAACTTCGTGGAGACCAAGAAGATCACCATGGGTGAAGGCTCCAAGGCGTCCCACCTCACTTATCTGGGTGACGCCTCCATCGGCAGCAACGTCAACGTCGGCTGCGGCACCATCACCTGCAACTACGACGGGGTACGCAAACACCGGACCGTCATCGAGGACGACGTCTTCGTGGGGAGCGACGTCCAGTTCGTGGCGCCGGTGACCATCGGCCGAAACTCCCTCATTGCCGCAGGCACCACGGTAACCCGGGATGTCCCCCCCGACTCTCTGGCCATCGCCCGGACCCCCCAGGTGAACAAGGACGGGTGGAAACTCAAAAAACGGGACTAGGGTTCCGAAACCAGGCAATATCCGGGTCTCAACGACTCTTACCTATTTAAACGGAGAATTGATATATGTGCGGAATTGTCGGCTATATCGGCGCCCAGGAGGCGACCCCCATCATCCTCGACGGCCTCAAGCGCCTTGAATACCGGGGATATGACTCCGCCGGGGTCTGCACCCTCGACTGCGGACGGGCCGAGGTGCGGCGAAGCGAGGGAAAGCTCATCAACCTGGAGCGCCTTGTGTCGGCCCAGCCCCTGCTGGGACAGATCGGCATCGGCCACACCCGCTGGGCTACCCACGGCAGACCCTCGGAGATTAACGCCCACCCCCACCAGTCGGGGTCGGTCATCGTGGTCCATAACGGGATCATCGAGAACTACCTGGAGCTGAGGGAACGGCTCAAGGGAGCCGGCCGGGAGTTCCTGAGCGAGACCGACACGGAGGTTATCTCCCACCTCATCGACGAAAAGTACGCGGCCTGCGGCGACTTCGAGCGTGCCACCCGGCAGGCCCTGCTGGAGTTGCGGGGGGCCTATGCCGTCTGCGTCCTCAGCGAGAAGGAGCCGGGGGTTCTCATCGCAGCAAAGCAGGGTTCCCCCATGGTGGTGGGGCTCGGCGCCGGCGAGTTCTTCGTGGCCTCGGACATCCCCGCCATCCTCTCCCACACCCGGGAAATGGTCTTTCTGGAGGACGGCGAGATGGCCATCTTCCGCAACGGCACCCCCTCCTTCAGCCGGGTGAGCGGCGAGCCCCTCGAAAAGGCGTCGCGCCACATCGACTGGTCTCCCCTCATGGCCGAGAAGGGAGGGTACAAACACTTCATGCTCAAGGAAATCTTCGAGCAGCCCCGGGCCGTTCGCGACACCATCGCCGGCCGGCTCCGGGAGGAGCAGGGGGACGTATATCTGGAGGACCTGAAGCTCACCGACGAAGAGCTCAGGGGAATCGACCGGATCTGCATCGTTGCCTGCGGCACCTCGTGGCACGCGGCCCTGGTGGGAAAATTCCTCTTGGAAGAGCACTGCCGCCTTCCCGTGGAAGTGGACATCGCCTCCGAGTTCCGCTACCGCAACCCCGTGGTGAACGACCGGACCCTCATGGTCCTCATCTCCCAGTCGGGGGAGACCGCCGACACCCTGGCCGCCATGCGGGAAGGGAAAGCCCGAGGGGCCAGGAACGTCGCCGTCTGCAACGTGGTCGACTCCTCCATCGCCCGGGAGGCCGCCGGCGTCGTCTACACCCACGCGGGACCCGAGATCGGCGTCGCCTCCACCAAGGCCTTCGTCACCCAACTGGTGGCCCTCTACCTCTTTACCATCCGGCTCGGCCGGGCCCTGGGGACCCTGGACCGGGCAAAGGGGCGCGCCATGATCGCCTCCCTCGTGAAGATTCCCGGCCTCATCGAAAAGACCCTGGAGATGAACGACCAGGTAGAGAAGGTGGCCCGCCACTACATGAACGCCCGGGACTTCCTCTACCTGGGCCGCGGCATCTGCTACCCCATCGCCCTGGAAGGCGCCCTGAAACTCAAGGAGATATCCTACATCCACGCCGAAGGATACCCGGCGGGAGAGATGAAGCACGGCCCCATCGCCCTCATCGACGAGAACATGCCGGTGGTGGTCCTCGTGCCGAAAAACGCCACCTACGAAAAGGTCCTCTCCAACATGGAGGAGGTCATCGCCCGGGGAGGGCGAGTCATTGCCATCTGCTCCGCCGGCGACGACGGCGTAGCCCAGAAGGCCGAGGAAACCCTCGAAGTCCCCACCGACGGCGAGGAACTGACCACGATCCTTCTCTCGGTCCCCCTCCAGCTTCTGGCCTATCACGTGGCGGTCCTCAAGGGAACCGACGTGGACCAGCCGCGCAATCTGGCGAAAAGTGTGACAGTGGAGTAGCGGCGCTTGTCCTTTAGTGTTGTTGAAGCTGGAAAATATAGATGGAAACCAGAAAATAAAGTTGGAAAAAGGCTGCCGATATATCGGCGGTCTTTTTTTTGCAAACGGACCACTTTTCCGGGGGGGGGGGAGGTCAAGGGGGCTGAGGGTGAGTGGTGAAAACCACACCAACCGATGGGTGGGTGCTCGGTCTATGGCGATCTACCGTCACTGAAGAAAAGGGGGAACTGACAGTCAGCACCCCCCTGCCCCGTTCAGGATTTCAAATACTCCGCAATCTTCTTCGCCAGGGTCTGGTAGATCCGGAGGCATTCGGCCTCGTCCTTTTCCAGGAGCGTCACCCGGAACCCCTGGAGCGGCGTGTTGAAAGAGGAAAGGGGCACGATGCAAATGCCGGTGCTGGCCAGAATGTAGTAGACGAACCGCTTGTCCGGCGAGACGCCGGGGGCGTTCACGAGACCCTCCACCAGCTGCCGTACCTCGGCGTTCTCGATGGGGAGGGACTGGCAGTTGGTGAGGAGGCCGTCCTGGAAGGCCACCGACATGTAGAAGGCTCCGTTGGTCCGGTTCACCATGAGCCCCGGCACTTCCTTGAGGCAGTCGAAGGTGATGGTGCTCATCTTCTCATAGCGCTTGATCCGTTCCTGGAGGTAGGTCTGATACTCCGGGTGCTTCATGATGGCCGGGATGCACTTCTGGGGGAGGGTGGTGGAGCAGACCTCGTTCATCTTGGCGGAGAGGATGGAGTTTATGTACTTGCGGAACTGCTCGTCCCTGCCACCGTTGTAGACCTCTATCCAGCCGCAGCGGGAGCCGGGCCAGGGGATTTCCTTGGAGATCCCCTTCATGGCGATGGCCGGCACGTCGCCGATGACATCGGAGATGGGGACGGTGGTCTGGCCGTTGTAGGTGATGTTGTTGTAGACTTCGTCGGCGATGATGAAGAGCTCGTATTTGCGGGCAATGGCGACGATCTTCTCGAGAGTCTCCTTCGGGAAGACCATGCCAGTGGGGTTGTCGGGGTTAATGAGGAGGATGCCGGAGATCTGGGGGTTGTACCGAACGTGGTTCTCCAGGTCTTCCAGGTCCGGGAACCAGTGGTCCTCGGGCTTCAGCCGGTAGCAGACCGGCGACGCCTGGGCGTGGGCCGCCTCGCCGATGGAGTGAGTGGTGTAGGTGGGGGACGGCATGAGGATGCGGGTTTCGTGGCGCAGGTTGCCGTAGACCGTGGAGATGGCGTCACCGAGGCCGTTGAAGAAGATGATGTCGTCGGGAGTGATCTGGGCCCCGCCGCGGCTGTTGGTGAGCCCGCAGATAAACTCCCGGGTCTCCAGGACGCCCCGGGTGTGGCAGTAGCCCCAGGTGTCGTTCTCCATCACTTCCTGGGCCACGATCTCCTTCATCCAGCGGGGGATCTCCTCTCCTTTGACGATCGGGTCGCCGATGTTCTCCCAGTTGATCTTCACGCCGTGCTTCTGGAGCTTCTCCGCCACGTTCACGATGTTGCGAATCTCGTAGGTCAGTTCGCCCGCGCCGGGCGTCACCAGTTCGTTTCTCACGCTCTCCCCCTCTTCTCTCTCTGTTGGTGTTGGTCCTGAAAAATTGCAAAGGCCGTGGGGGTCGCCCACGGCCTTTCGATGATACACGAAGCGGATACGCCTCCTCACACGGCAGCGGGGATCTCTGCGGCGACGGACGCCGCGGCGATGATAGCTCGTGCTGCGATGGCGATGGAAACGGTGTTTTTATTCATAGGGGACTCGAATAGCACAGGCGGTTGCCGGCCGTCAATATTTTTTTGCCCGGGCACCTTCACTCCAGGGTGATGAGGAACCGGCCTTCCTCGTCCCGCCACCGCAGCCACCCCATGATGGCCTGGTCCATGAGGACCCGAATCCGGTCCCCGTCCACGTCGATGATCCGGAACGTACGCTCGGGGGTAAGGGGCTCCAACTCCGGAGCCGCATCACCCGGGCCGCCCCGGGGAACGTAATAGGGCTTCTTGAGCCCCCGAAGGAGCCGCGCTTCCCTCCCCCTGAGTATCTCGTCCCACGGGACGAAGGGCCAGGCCCGCCGCGGCTCCACCCATGCCGAGCGACCGGCGTCGTCGTGGATGACCTTCAGCCACCAACCCTTCCGCGCCGTGACCACGAGGGGGAATTCACCGGGCAGGGCCTTGAGGGGGAGGGCAAGATGGGGAAGGGACGCTGCGCTCTTCTCGGCGATCCGGCCGACCCCCGGCTCACCGTAGAGGATGAGTTCCGGCGGAGCCGCCGCGCCGGGGGCGGTGCGGACCATGAGGAGACCCATGCCGGTATCGGGGCGAAGAGGCGGCGGAGCCGCCCCGGCTAACGACACGAGGAGGGTGACGAGGATGGCTGCGACGATTGCACGGAAAAGGGCCATCGTCAGCGGAACAGTGCCATCAGAGAAGCGTGGTAGCCGCCGGCGCTCCCATCACCCTCGGCAGGAGCCCAGGGCGCTTTCTCCCCCGCGGTCAGGGGGAGGTAGGGGCCAGCCTTGGCCTCGAAAAAGACTGTGCCGGGCTCCAGGCTCACGACGGTGTGGAACTCCCCGTGGGGGATATCGACGGCGACTGCATCGCCAGCCTGGAGGAGATGGGTGCCGGTCACCGCGCCCGCCTCGTCGAAGGAGACAATGCCGAGCCTCCCCCGGAGAATCACCATCGACTCGTCCTTGTTGGGGTCCAGGTGCCGGTGGGGCTGGATGTAGGAGCCGGGCTCCATGGCGTTCAGGAGCCGGTGGCAGCAGAATGCGTCGGTGGGGTGGAGATTGTGGTTTTTCCGCAGGCGGGAGCCTTCCCGGGCCTGGGCAGTGACCTGATCAAGAAGCTCCTGGGTGATGACCTTCATGGAGAGCCTATCGGTCAGCGAGGGCAAAGAGGTTTCCGTCGGGGTCGGCGACCACCGCCATCTTCCCCCAGGGGCTCTGCTCCAGGGGCTGCTCGAACCGGACCCCCGCGTCGGTAAGCTCGCGGCAGAAGTTCTCGATATCCTTCACCCGCAGGGTAATGCCGGTATGTCGCCCCGCCAGGGCCTTCGCCTCGTCGGTGAGGGTCAGCGCCACACCGAGGGTCGTGCCGCCAGAGAAGAACTCCATCATCGTCACCCCCTCCTGGGCCAGGGGGAGCTTCAGCTGTTCCTTGTAGAACCGCTTCGCCGCTTCGAAATCGCGGACAAAGACCACCACGTTTTTCATCGCTTCAACCATGGGATACCTCCCGGATAGATGGTTCGTGTACCGCCCCGAACATAGCAGAGAGGCCGGTTCGCGGCAAGTGTGAACTGCCGGGGCCCCAACGGCCAAGGGCGCCCGGACCTGCATCGGACCGGACGCCCCTTCACATAATAAGACGGCAGCAGGAATAACACGGAGCAACTGAGCAACGGAGAAATCAACACGTAGAACCAGATTCCGAGAAAAACCTCAAAGGTTTTTTCTCAGATTTTCCTCCGTTGCTCCGTTGCTCCGTGTTTCAAACAGTTTATTCGGGTCCACCGGCTCGGGAGTCACCCCCCACGCAGCAAGCTCCGCAATGACTGTTTCGACGAGGCGGTCGAACTGGGCCGCCACCGCCGGCGTCAACTCCATCCCCAACTCGATCGATTCCGGCTGCACCCCCCAGAGGACCATCTCCGCGGGACGGTTCCCCTGTAACTCGGCCACGGCCAGGAGATCCTGAAGCCCCATCTGGTGGGGGGAGAGCTTGGTCTGGAGGGCCACGGGAATCTCCTCCCCCGCCAGACGCACCACCGTCCCCGGCGGGCCGCCGGTCTCCACGGCATCCACCATGAGGAGCCGCTCGACCCCCTCCAGATGGGGGAGGAGATCGAGGCCGAGGGTGCCGCCGTCCAAGACGGTCACCCCATCGGGGAAACGGTACCCGTCCATGAGCCGCTGCGCCACCCGCACGCCGACGCCGTCGTCGGTCATGATCAGGTTCCCTATGCCGAGCACGAGGATCGACATCCCTACTCCCCCCGTTTCACCGGCTTGTAGCCGCCGAAGATGCTCGAAATGACCCCGCCCCGCTCCTTCACGTCCATCAGCCAGGCGCTGTAGATGTGATGGATGGCAAAACCGATGAGAAGCCACATGCCCATGTGATGGGTAAGCCGCATCCCCTGGTTGCTGAAAAGGGCGTAGAGCGGCGTGAGGATTACGTGCATCACGCCGCCGGGGGAATGCTCGGCATAGAGGGCGAAGCCGGTGCCGACCATAACCAGATAGAGGATGAAGACCAGGAGGTACGTGGCGCCGGCCAGGGCGTTGTGGCCCGTGGGATGGGGAACCTTCCGGGAGAGGAAGGTGTAGTAGAGAAACATCCTCCCCATGTTGCGGCGCCCTTCGGGATACATGAACGGGACGAATTCCCGCCATCCCGCATGGCGATTCCCGACGAAGGCCCACCAGATGCGGGCCGCCAGGCTCACGGCGAAGGCATAGCCGGCCGTGAAATGCACCACCCGCACCCATCCCATGACGAAGTCCGCGGGGTCGACCCCCAGGGTCCTGGGAGAGCCGATGTAGATGCCGGTGAGCGAGAGGACGGTGATGGCGATCATGTTGACCCAGTGGGTCACCCGCACCGGGACCTCCCAGACATACTCTTCGTAAAGACAGCTCCGGTTCCGTGCCATGGCGACCTCCTACAGGACCTTGACGTTCACCAGCTCTCCTCCTCCAGCGTCGATCACGTGGACGGCGCAGGCCAGGCACGGGTCGAAGGAGTGGATGGTCCGGAGGATCTCCAGGGGCTTGGTGGGGTCGGCCATGGGGGTGCCGACCAGGGCCGCCTCGTAGGGGCCCCGCTCCCCCTTCTCGTCCCGGGGGGAGGCGTTCCAGGTGGAGGGGACCACCGCCTGGTAGTTCTCGATCTTCTGGTCCCTGATCCTGATCCAGTGCCCGAGCGCCCCGCGGGGGGCGTTGTGCCAGCCGTACCCCGCCGCTTCCCGGGGCCAGGTGGCCGGGTCCCACTTCTCGCCGTTGTGGATCGCCAGATCACCCCCTGCAATGTTGGCCACGAGCATGTCGAGCCATTTGGGGAGCTCCTGGGCCACGAGCAGGGTCTCGATCCCCCGGGCCGCGGTCCGCCCCAGGGTGGAGAAGAGGGCCTCGGGGCCTACCCCCAGCTTCCCGAGGACCAGGTCCACCGCCCCCCTGGCGCCGGGATGCCCCGCGGCGTAGGCCACGAGGATGGTGGCCAGGGGCCCCGTCTCCATGGCCTTGCCGTCGTAGCGGGGGGATTTCACCCAGGAGTACTTCTGGTCCGTGTCGATCATGTCGTAGGGGGGCTTGGGGCCCGTGTACTTCGCCTCGGTCCGTTCGTCCCAGGGATGGACCCCGGCGGCGCTCCCCTCGTACCAGGAGTGGGCCACGCTCTCGGTGATCTTCCGCTGGTCGATGGGGTAGACCCGGGAGAGATCCTTGCCCAGGATGATCCCCTGGGGGAACCAGAGCTTTTCCGGCTTGCCACTGGTGTCCAAGGGGTACTCGCCGTAGCTCAGATAGTTCCCCACCCCGCCGCCGATGCCGGCCCACTCCGTGTAGAAGGAGGCCACGGCCAGGAGGTCGGGGATGTAGACCTTCTCCACGAACGCCTTGGCCTTCTTGAGGAGCTGGGCGATCTCGGCGATCTTGTCGGCGTTGAGGGCGTTCTGGGAGTTGGGGTCCACCGGAATCGCCATCCCCCCCACCAGGAAGGTCTGGGGGTGGGGGTTCTTGGAGCCGAGGATGGCCTGGACCTTGATGACCTCCCGCTGCCAGTCCAGGGCCTCCAGGTAGTGGGCCGTGGCCATGAGGTTCGCCTCGGGCGGGAGCTTGTAGGCCGGGTGCCCCCAGTAGGCGTTGCCGAATGGGCCGAGGCGCCCCTTTTTGACGAAGGCCCCGAGCCGATCCTGCACCGCCTTGAAGTAGGTGGGGGAGTTGAGGGGCCAGTCGGAGAGGGAGGCCGCCAGAGCCGCGGTCCTGGCCGGATCGGCCGTGAGGGCCGAGACCACGTCCACCCAGTCCAGGGCGTGGAGGTGGTAGAAGTGGATCACGTGGTCCTGCACCACCTGGATGCCGATGATGAGGTTTCTGATCAGCTCGGCGTTCAGGGGGATCTTCACGTTCAGGGCGTTCTCCACGGCCCGGATGGAGGCGATGGAGTGGACCGTGGTGCAGACCCCGCAGAAGCGCTGGGTGAAGTACCAGGCGTCCCGGGGGTCGCGCCCCTTCAGGATCTTCTCGATCCCCCGGAACATGGTGCTGGAGCTCCAGGCGTCGGTTATCCGCCCGCCGTTCACCTCTGCCTGGATACGGAGGTGCCCCTCTATTCTCGTAATCGGATCAACGACGATTGTGGCCATGGATCAATCCTCCTTTGCCCCTTCGGATTCGTCGCCCTTGCGGAACGCGCTCACCACCCCGTGGACGCCGAAGGCGGCCGCCGTGGCGGCGGCGAGCCCAAGGCCAATCGTGTCGGCCGTGGTCTCGATGCCGAAGCCGGGGACGTTGGGGAGCCGCTTGTAGAGGGGGGTCATGGAATCCCAGAAATAGGGCTCGGAGCAGCCGGCGCATCCGTGGCCCGCCGAGACCGGCCAGGCGGTCTTTTCGTTGTAGCGCTGGCTGGGGCAGTTGTGGAAGGTTTCCGGCCCCTTGCACCCCATCTTGTAGAGGCAGTGCCCCTTGCGGTGGGCCTGGTCCCCCCACTGCTCCACGTACTGGCCGGCGTCGAAGTGGGGCCGCCGCTCGCAGTTGTCGTGGATCCGCTTGCCGTAGGCGAAGAGGGGACGCCCCTTGCCGTCGACCGCCGGGAGCTTGCCGAAGGTGAGAAGGTGGACAACGGTGGCCACCAGGTTGTCGGTGTTGACGGGGCACCCCGGCAGGTTGATGACCGTGGCCCCGGGCACGGCGTCCTTCACCCCCATGGCACCGGTGGGGTTGGGGGCGGCGGCCGGGATGCCGCCGTAGGAGGCGCAGGTGCCGACGGTGATGGTGGCCATGGCGCCGCCGCAGACCTCCCGGGCGATGTCCAGGGCCGACCTGCCGGCGATGCAGCAGTAGGCGCCGTTGGCGCCGGTGGGGATCGATCCCTCCACAATGGCGATGTACGTGCCGCTCCGCTCCTTCATGGTCTTGTGCCTGGCCTCCTCGGCCTGGAAGCCGGCGGCGGCCATGATGGTCTCGGCGTAGTCCACGGAGAGGACGTCGAGGACGATCTCCCCCACGGTGGGGTTGGCGGCCCGCAGGAGCGCCTCGGTGTCGCCGGTGCAGCTCTGGAATTCGAGCCAGATGACCGACGGCCGCTTGTCGTCTTCAAGGGCCTCGGCGATCCGCGGCGCCAGGGAGACGGGCAGGGCCAGAGCCGCCGTCATGGCAGTGCAGAACTTGAGGAAATCGCGGCGGGATACCCCCCGCTCTTCCCAGAATCCCGACGTGCCGGGACAGTACTTCATCTCATCGCGCTCATCGTTCTTCTTCACCATGGACTCTCCTCCTTGCACCGAAAACAGCGTGTAACCGTATCAGTCGACGAAGGCCTCTATCCATAAAATTTATAACATCATTTCTATTTTAAATCCAACCAACACCTTTAAATATGGAGTTAATTTTGAATAATAATATTCCCGCAAAGTCAGCCAGCCAGACAATTACGTAAAATCCATAACGATGTCTCGCAGTCAATCGCGCCCCATGGCACTGAGACTACCGCCCCAGAGGGGCCAACGCCACCGTCGCCACAAAGACGGCCGAGGCGCCGGCCCCCTTGAGGACCCGGGCGCATTCCGCCACCGTGCTGCCGGTGGTGGAGACGTCATCCACGAGGAGGACGCGCCTTCCCACGATCCGCGCCGGATCGGCGACGGCAAAGGCGCCCCGCACGTTAGCCCGGCGCTCCTGGGCGGAGAGGGTCACCTGGGCAACAGTGGGACGGACACGGCGGAGGGTGTCCCGCAGGAGCGGAAGGCGCCACTGCCGGGACAGGACGTCGCCCATGAGAACCGCCTGGTTGAAGCCCCGCTCCCGCAGGCGCGTGCGATGGAGGGGGACGGGAACGATCACGTCGGGTGCAGCGGATTGAACAAAAGGGGTGAGGTGCCGAATGGCGAGAAGGGCCAGGGGACGGCGCAGGTGGGCCCTGTGGCCGTACTTGTGGCGGTGGATGAGCTCCTGGAGGGGGCCGGCATAGAGGAGCGCCCCCCGGGCAGCGTCAAAGGGGGGCGGCGTGAGAATGCAGGAGCCGCAGGGGTGGTCAATCCCCCCCTCGGTCCCGTGGGGTACGCCGCAGATGGGACAGAGGGGGGAGGTGACGGGGGTCATGGCCCCGAGGCAGGCGTCGCAGAGATGGAGCGGGCCCGCCTCGGGCACCGGAGCCTTGCACAGGTGGCAGAGGGGCGGGAAGAGGACGTCGAGGAACGCCTGGAGGAGCTCCACCCTAGAGCCCCATATCCTCGTTCACCACCAGCACCCGCAGGTCGGTGAGGCGGGGCTTGCGGTCGATGACCGTGGTGACGCGGCAGATCCGGTCGGGGGAGTTACAGTCGGAGCAAAAGCCGGTGGTGGCGCAGGGGGTCTTGTAGTTGAGGCGTCGGGCGTTGGGGGGCGAGGCCCACTCCTTTATCCGGCCGATGGCCTCCTGGACGCCGCCGTCCACGATCTTGTTCCGGCCCGCCACGACGATCACCTTCTTCGGTCCGAAGAACATGGAGCCGACCCGGTTGCCGGTGGCGTCGATGTTCACGAGCCACCCGGAAAGGGTAAGGGCGTTGGTGCCGGCGAGAAAGAGGTCACAGGTGAGCTGACGCCGCATGATGGCCACCCGCTCCTCCAGGGAGAGCCCCGGCGCACCATGGATGAGGAGCTCCTTCCCCGTCTCCCGGAGCCGCTCGATCACCTTCAGGTCCGCCACCGTCATGGAGCCCCCAAAGCCGACGCTCCCCGCCTCGGCCGCCTCGGCGACGATGTAGTCGAAGGCTTCCTGGCCGGTGGGGCAGTAGACGGCGGTGAAGCCGTTCTTCTCCAGGGACTCCACGGCCTTGCGGCATTTCTGCTCGTGGGTCCAGTCGACGAGTTCAGTCGTGAGTGACATGGTGAACCTCCTTTCTCAATCTATACATTCACGGCCCCAGAAGCCGCACGTACTCGGCATAGGGTATCTGCGATTTCCAGTTCCCGGTGGCGCGCCCCGCGAGTGATCCGCCCACAAAGAGACATACCACCAAAACGGCAAAGAGAACAGCGTTCACCGCCACCTTCCGGCCGGTCAGCTTCATCTCCAGGGCACCCATGGCCCGACAGTGGCTCACGCAGCGCCAGCAGCCGATGCATTCTTCCGACATCACCCGCTCTTTCGCCATGACCGGGATGTAGGCGGGGCAGACCTGGCTGCAGACCCCGCAGGAGACGCAGGTCTTCCCCTCCCGGGTCACCTTCACCGGCGAAAGGATCGACACGAGCCCCAGGAGGGCCCCGTAGGGGCAGAGGTAGCGGCAGACGGGATTCCGCACCGGCAGCGACAGGACGAGGAGCACCACGATCACCACCAGGGGTATCCCCGACAGGTGGAGGAAGAATTCCAGGAGCCGCACGTCGGCCACCCTGTTGTAGTCGGAATAGATGAAGGCCGTGACCGCCTCCGGCGGCATGGCCCAGAGAATGGAGTAGGGGAAGAAGAGGAGAAGCAGGTACTTGATTCCCCGCAGGGCCATGTCCAGCCACCGGGGGGGACGGAGATTGCGCCTGAAGAGAACGAATCCCCGCTTCCAGAGGAGCTCCGACAACGTTCCCACCGGGCAGATCCAGGAGCAGAAGGAGCGCTTCAAGAGCAGCGACACCGCCACGGCCGTGACAAAGATCACCACCGACGCCGGATGGACCGGGTTGATGGCGCCGCTGGCGACCCAGTCCTTCACCCCCAGGAGCCCGGCGATGGGGAGGAAACCTTCCACTCCGTCGGCCCGGGTGACGAACGGTGCGGCCCCGCCGGTGCGGAAGTGGCGCACGAAGAGGAAGAGCCGCACCCCCAGATAGACCATGAAAAGGAGAAATCCCCACTGGATGGCGATCCGGAGGGGTTGCACGTAGCGTTTGCTCACGACGTTGCTCCTTGGGACATATTATGTCGCAGCACTGCGGTACCCTCCCATCATCGAACACAAGGAGGATACCATGGAACCCATCGTTGTCTTCGGCGTCGGCCTCGTGGCCTGGGGCGCCTTTATCTGCATAGTGGACATGATCCGGGACCGGGCATCGACCCGAATCGCGAAGAGGGAGAAGGCCCCCGCAAAGCCCCCCGTCAGGGGACGGCGCAGACCCGCTGCAGCTCCCGGTCGAGGAGGTGCCGCGGCTGCACGTTGGCCAGTGACCGCAGAAGGCTCCGTTTGACGAAGGGATTCTCCCGCTCCAGCGCCTTCAGAAGCTCCTTCATCCGCTTGCGCTGGATGTCGGCCTTGCCGCAGACCGGGCAGCAGCAACAGACCACGGGGAAGCGGTTCTCCCGGGCAAAGGGGATGATCTTCCGCTCCTCCACGTAGACCAAGGGGCGGATCACCGTCGTCTCGCCGTTGTCGGCCAGCATCCGGGGCGCCATGGCCTTGAGGGTCCCCACGAAAAACTGGTTGAGGAGCAGCGTCTCCACGAAGTCGTCCAGGTGGTGCCCCAGGGCCAGCTTGTTGCAGCCGTGCTGCTGGGCCAGGGTGTAGAGGACGCCCCGCTTGAGCCGGGCGCAGATGGAGCAGTAGGAGGAGCCGGGGCGCCGCTTCTCCCTGATGATGTCGTAGTGGGTAGTGGCCTCCACGTGGTGGGTGAAGCCGTGCTCCCGCAGGTGCGCCGCGATGACGTCGCTGCGGAAGCCGGGGTAGCCCGAGTCGATGGTGAGGGCCACCAGCTCGTACTTCACCGGCGCCCGGCGCCGGAGCGATTCCAGGATATGAAGGAGGGTGTAGGAGTCCTTCCCCCCCGAGACCGCCACCGCGATCCGGTCCCCCTCCTCGATAAGGTTGAAGTCGGCGATGGCCCGGCCGACACCGTTTTTTATTTTCCGATACCGCTTTTCGTCCACAAACTCCACGGGTTCCCTCTCCTTCGACAATTCACCTACGGTACCCCACCGGCCTTCCCCAAGTCAAGACGGTGCGTCCGTCCCTTTCCCTTGTTACCCCGGGACCGTCCTGCTATTATTCCCGTAACGCCACCAGCATCCGGATCCCATGAAAAATTCAGCATCAGACATCATCGAAGTCGCCATCCCGCTCCCCCTCGACACCACCTTCCACTATCGGGTGCCGGAGGCGCTCATGCCGCGCATCACCCCGGGGAAGCGGATCCTCGTCCCTTTTGGCCGGCGGAAGGTGACCGGCTACGTCCTGGGCTTCGCCACGGGTGAGGAGCGGGAGCTGCGGGAAGTGGCCGACGTCCTGGACGACTCCCCCCTCTTCACCCCGCGGGAGCTGGAGCTGTACCGCTGGGCCGCCGCCTACTACCTCCACCCCCTGGGGGAGGTGATCAAGGCGGCCCTCCCTGCCGGGATCAATGTCCAGAGCCGACGTGGCTCCTCCGCTGACGACGGCGACGCCATGGCGGGGGGGAAGGCGGTCAGGACAGAGACCGTCTACCGCCTTGCAACGGACCCACCGGCTGCCGACGTGCCACGGGGAAAGTCCTCTCTCATTCTCTCCCACCTCCACAATGCCGGCGAGGCAACGGCGGCGGAGCTGCGCGGCATCTTCGCCGACTGCGCCCCCCAGCTCCGGCGCCTGCGGGAGCTGGGCTTCGTGGAGTCGGAGGCGCGGGAGGTCTACCGGGACCCGTTCCGAGAGGAAGCGGTCACCCCCGACGCACCCCTCGTTCTCAACGCCGGCCAGGCTGCTGCCCGGGACCGGATCGTCGCGGCCGTCGATACGGGGCGGTTCACCCCTTTCCTCCTCCACGGCGTCACCGGCAGCGGCAAGACCGAGGTCTACCTCCAGACCATCGCCCACCTCCTGGACAGGGGGCGGACCGCCCTTGTCCTCGTGCCGGAGATTGCCCTGACCCCTCAGCTTGTCAACCGCTTCCGGCGCCGCTTCCGGTGCGGCATCGCGGTACTCCACAGCGGCCTCTCCGACGGGGAGCGCTACGACGAGTGGCGGCGGATCAGGCGAGGAGAGGTGGCCATCGTCATCGGCGCCCGCTCGGCCATTTTCGCGCCGCTGGAGCGAATCGGCATGATCGTGGTGGACGAGGAGCACGAATCCTCCTACAAGCAGTCCGAGGGGTTCCGCTACAACGCACGGGATCTGGCTCTGGTCCGGGGAAAGATGGAGAAGGCCTGCGTCGTTCTCGGCACTGCTACCCCCCAGGTCACCACCTGGCATGCCGCCACGACCGGGAGGCTTGAACTCCTCTCCCTCCCCGAGCGGGTGAACGGCCTGCCGATGCCCCGGGCGGAGGTCATCGACGCCCGGGGTCGGAAAGGTGATGCCATTCTTCCGCCGTTGGCCGAGGCGATCGCCGCCAATCTGGCCAACGGCGGGCAGACCCTTGTCTTTCTGAACCGCCGGGGCTTCGCCACCTGGCTCACCTGCGAGGAGTGCGGCCACGTGCTCCGCTGCCCCAACTGCGCCGTCACCCTCACCTATCATCAGCGCAAGGACCGCCACCTCTGCCACTACTGTGACTACGCCATCCCGGCCCCCTCGGTCTGCCCCGACTGCGGCAGCACCCAGGTGACGCACTTGGGACTCGGCACCGAACGGGTGGAAGAGCTGGTGCGGGAGCGTTTTCCCGAAGCGCGGGTCGACCGGATGGATCGGGACACCACCCGGGGGAAGGGGGGGCACGCGCGCATCCTCCGCAGGGTGGCCGAGCGGAAGACCGACATCCTCATCGGCACCCAGATGGTTGCCAAGGGGCATGACTTCCCCGGCATCACCCTTGTGGGAATCGTGTCGGTGGAGTCAACCCTCAACATCCCCGACTACCGGAGCGCCGAACGGGCTTTCCAGCTGGTGACGCAGCTCATGGGAAGAGCCGGACGGGGCGATGATCCGGGGAAGGTCATCATCCAGACCCTCAATCCTGACCACTATGCCCTCTCCCATGCGGGCGCCGGCTCCATGGGGGAGTTTTACGCCGCGGAACTCGTCTTTCGCCAGGAGACCGGCTATCCCCCCTTCGTTCACTTGGCGGCCCTCTACCTGACCGGCACCGCGGCACCGGCCGTGGAACAGGAGAGCAAGGTCCTCGCCGCACAGATTCGCACCCTGCGCCGTGACACGGGGGGACGGGTCGAGATCCTTGGTCCTTCCCCTGCCCCCCTTGTGAAACTGCGAGGCAGGTTCCGGTGGCAGTTGCTTCTCAAGGCGCCGGAACGCTCGGCGCTCCACCGACTTCTTGCCCGTCTGAGGGGGGCCTACACCCCTCCCTCCGGGATCAGACTCCAGGTAGATGTGGACCCGGTAGATCTCATGTGACGGTCTGGCCGTCAGGAAGGGTTTGATTTTTTCAGCCCATCTCTCTATATTCATGAGAATACCAATCTGTAAAGGTGCATGACCATGGTACGAACAATCCTCACCTACCCTGACCCGATCCTCAAAAAGAAGGCGGTTCCGGTAACAGTTATCAACGATGCGACCCGCGAACTGGTCCGCGACATGGCCGAGACCATGTACGATGCCCAGGGGGTTGGTCTTGCAGCTCCGCAGATAGGCGTGAGCCAGCGGGTCATCGTCATCGACGTGTCCCAACGGGACGAGCGGCCGGAGCTGATCGTCTGCATCAACCCGGTGTTCGTCCATACCGAAGGGGAATCGTACGAGGAGGAAGGATGCCTCTCGGTACCCAAGTACGCTGCCAATGTCCACCGGCACGCGAGTGTCGTGGTCAAGGCTCTCAATCTTGATGGAGAGGAAGTCTCCTATAAAGCCGAGGGGCTTCTGTCCATCGCATTTCAGCACGAAATCGACCACCTTGACGGCATTCTCTTCGTGGACCACCTCTCTCCCCTGAAGCGGGAGATGTTCAAGAAAAAATACCGCCGGATGATTGAGGAAGGATAGAGTTACCACATGGCCGGACTACGTATTATCTTCATGGGGACCCCCGACTTTGCCTGCCCCACGCTCACCAAGCTCATCGAGCGGGGCGAGCATGTGATTGCCGTCGTGACCCAGCCTGACCGACCCAAGGGTCGCGGCCAGAAGCTCGTGCCGCCTCCGGTGAAGGTCATCGCCGAGGAACATGGCATTCCGGTTCTGCAACCTCTGAAAGTCCGTGCGCCCGAGGTTATCGCCCAGATCCGGGAACTTAACCCAGACCTGATCGTCGTTGTCGCCTTCGGCCAGATTCTTCCCCAGAGCCTTCTCGACATCCCGCACCATGGCTGCATCAACATTCACGCCTCGCTGCTCCCACGCTACCGGGGGGCTGCCCCCCTCAACTGGTGCCTCATCAACGGCGAAACCGAAACCGGCATCACCACCATGCAGATGGACGCGGGACTTGACACGGGAGACATGCTCGTAAAACGGTCTATTCCCATTGGCCCGGACGAGGATGCCCAGTCACTCCATGACCGTCTGTCCCTCCTCGGCGCCGAAACCATTGACGAGACCCTCGACAGACTCCTGGCGGGCACTCTTACCCGTGAAAAACAGGATGACTCTCTCACCTGCTACGCACCGATGTTGAAGAAGGAAGATGGCCTCATTGACTGGAACCGCGAGCCGCAGCAAATAAAGAATCTCGTTCGCGGCTTCACGCCGTGGCCCGGGGCGTATACCACTCTGGACGGCAAAACACTGAAGCTTTATAAGGTTTCGGTGGCCAATGGTAATGGTAGACCAGGGGAACTCATCGCTGCGGGGAGGGACGGAATCATCGTCGCCTGCGGTTCGGGGAGCCTCCAAATCGAGGAATTGCAACTTGAGGGAAGGAAACGGTTATCAGCTGCTGAGTTCCTCGCAGGGTGCCGCCTGGAGCCAGGGAACCGTCTCGGTACTCCCGCCGGGAATTGAAATGCCCGACAGACCGCCACAAAAACGCCTCTTCATCGTACTCATGGGGGTCACCTGCCTCCTGATTGTAGGGGCCATCTATCTGCTCTGGTGGGTTCCCACGACGGGACTGGCAAACATTCACCCAAGCCTTCCCCGTATTGCCGGGATCGTGTTTGGCGGGCTGTCTCTCCTAGCTCTCCTTGGCACGCTGGTGCTCGTTCTAACCTCGGCCTTGGGCAAGGATATCCTATTCACCCGCTTTCTGCGTGGTGTCGTCATCAAGTTTCTCCTCCCTGCCATAGAGCTCATCGGCCGCACTTTCGGCATCTCCATCGATACCATCCGTCAATCGTTCATTGCCATGAACAACAGCCTGGTTCTTTCGCAACGGTGTCGAGTCAAGCCGGACCGTGTCCTTATTCTCCTTCCCCACTGCCTCCAGCTTTTCGAGTGCGAGATTAAGGTAACCGGCAGCATCAACAAATGCATCAGGTGCGGTCGTTGTGACATTATGGGACTTGCCGAATTGGCCGAGAAATACTCCATAGATATCTCTGTTGCTACGGGAGGAACACTTGCCCGCAAGGTGATCATTGAGAAACGTCCCAAGCTTGTGTTGGCAGTGGCTTGCGAGCGGGATCTCACCTCCGGCATAAAAGATTGCTACCCCCTTCCGGTAATTGGCGTCCTCAACGACCGCCCCTTTGGACCGTGCTTCAACACCAAGGTGGACATAGAAAAAATAGACGAAGCACTCAACTCTGTCATCGGTTAGCAGCGCGTCTCTGCATTAACGCCGTTTTCAGTAATCCCTCCATTAATCTACCTTCTCACCGTTCTGCCCTTCGGTGCAACTACCGCCTTCTTTACATGCGCCTTGTCTCCCTAATGTGACTGCCTCGTATGGAATTTCGGTTCGTCGGGCCGGAATTTATCCATTAGCTTACTTCAAGATTCTACCACGCAACGGACTCCCTTGATGTCCGGGTAACGGTTTCCACAACCAGGGTCCGTTGGGAGACTCTCACCACCAGTCACCGGCACACCACCATGATGAACCAGACAGTGCGAATCTCGCCGCTCCACGCCATGGCTAGCGCTCGCAAACGAAATAAGGCCCCTTCTGACGAAGGAGCCTTATTTAAACCGCAAACTGATTCGAGTATTAAGAGCTAGAGAAGCACAGCCTGCTGGGCAAGGTTGAGCAGAAACGCCGGCACAACTCCCGGCAGCAGAACACCGACTACGGCAATAATAATGCATATGGCCACTGCAGGAGTCAGCTTCATCCAGTCAAACTCTTCAACGGGATCTTTCATGTACATGTAAACCATAACACGAAGATAGTAGTATACCGAAGCAGCACTGTTCAGTACCCCGATGATGGCAAGCCATACATAGCCCGCCTTGACAGCCCCTGAGAAGAGGTAGAACTTGCCGATGAATCCGGCCGTCGGTGGCATGCCTGCCAAGGAGAACAAAAACACGGCCATGGCCAGAGCCAACACCGGATGTTTTGTACCGAATCCTGCATAATCCATGACATTGTTGTTTGCTTCGCCCTTCTTGCCAACAAGTATGATGATCGCGAATGCTCCTATATTCATAAACGCATAGGAGAGCATGTAGAAGAGAATACCTGCCGTCCCCTCTGCATTGCCTGCAGTGAAACCAACAAGGGCATACCCAGCGTGGGCGATGGAGGAGTACGCGAGCATCCTCTTGATGTTGTCCTGATTGAGCGCAATCAGGTTACCAACCGTCATGGTCAGGACTGCCAGAATCCAGAGGAGATCGGACCAATCAGCTTTGAGGGAAGGGAAGGCAATGATAGCAACGCGCATGAATGCGGCAAAACCGGCTGCCTTGGGACCTGCCGACATAAAGGCAGTCATCGGTGTCGGAGCACCTTCGTAGACATCAGGAGTCCACATATGGAACGGTGCGGCAGCAATCTTGAACGAGAATCCTACTGCCATCAAAAGCATACCGATAACAAACAGGGGATTCTGAGCAACTGCACTATTTTGCGCCACGTATTCAGCAATTTTCACGACGCGAGTCGTGCCGGTGGCACCATAGGTGAGTGCCATTCCGTAAAGGAGAAACCCTGTAGAGAACGCACCGAGGAGAAAGTACTTGAGACCCGCTTCGTTGGATTTAAGGCTTGCCCTGTTAAGGCCTGCCAAAACGTAGAGGGAAACCGAGAGCACTTCAAGGCCAAGGAAGATTGTCATCAGATCTGTGCCTGACGCCATTAGCATCATACCAACCGTGGCAAAAAGAAGCAGAGGATACAGCTCGCCGAGGTTACACTCCTCGCGTTTGAAATACTGATCCGAGATGAGAATGGTCATTCCAACCGTTAGAAGGAAAATGCCCTTGAAGAATAGAGCGAAATTATCCTGGACTACAGAATCATTGAATGACGCTACGGGATTTCCCCAGCCACCAATGAGCGTGAATCCGGTGATGATGATGCCTACGAGACTCAAATATCCCAGATAGGCCTTGTGCTCACTCGGCACGAAAACGTTCACAAGGAGCAGCGCCATAGCAAAGATCGAAAGAATGATCTCCGGCATGATTGGCGCAAAGTTAATGACTGGAATTGCAATTGTTTCCATCTAGGTTCCCTCCGGTGGCTTTTCTGAAACCGATTACTTGTGCTCGACAGGCAGCACGGCGGCAGGAAGAGCCTGCGGTGCCGGGATCTGAGGAATTTGCGCCTTGGCGGTCTGCTTCGACTTGACGTGAACGATCAGTTTCTCGAGCGACGGATTCATTTTGTCGATGAATGGGGTGGGGTAAACACCCATCACAAAGATAAGCACGATCAACGGCAGCATGATCGCAATTTCGCGAGCGTTAAGATCCGTGAGGGTCTGGTTTTTGGGGTTAGTCAGTTCACCAAACATGACACGCTGGAACATCCAGAGCATATAGACAGCCGCCAGGATCACGCCACTTGTACCAATTACGGCGTACCAGCGAAGCTCACTTTCATAAGCGCCGATGAGGATGAGAAATTCCCCAACGAAACCGTTGGTCCCTGGAAGACCGATGGAAGAGAGAGTAACAATCATGAAAATTGTCGCAAAAATCGGCATCTGCTTGGCCAAGCCGCCGAAGTCGGTTATGAGACGGGTGTGACGGCGCTCGTAAATAAATCCAACGATAAGGAACAGTGCGCCGGTGGAAACACCGTGATTAAGCATCTGGAGCATACCGCCAGAAAGGCCCTGAATGTTGAGAGCAAATACGCCGAGCATGACATAGCCAAGGTGCGCAACTGAGGAGTAGGCAACCAGCTTCTTAACGTCCTCCTGAACCATGGCCACGAGTGCGGCATAGACAATGCCAATGACCGAGAGCACCGCAATGAGAGGCGTGAACTGTGCGGTGGCGTCAGGAAAGAGAGGCATTGCGAAGCGGACAAAGCCGTAAGTTCCCATCTTCAGGAGCACTGCCGCCAGAATGACGGAGCCAGCAGTCGGAGCTTCGGTATGGGCGTCTGGCAACCAGGTATGAAGCGGGAACATCGGCACTTTGATCGCGAAGGCCAAGGCGAATGCAAGGAACATCCAAGTCTGGGTGACAGGATCCAGAGAAAGCTCATAGAAGCGGAGAACAGTAAAGTCACCGGCTCCAGCCTTGAAGTAGAGGACGATGAGTGCGACCAGCATCAGGAGCGAGCCGACCATTGTGTAGATGAAGAACTTGACAGCTGCGTAAATCTTGTTTTTCCCACCCCAGATGCCGATGATGAAGTACATCGGGATGAGCATGACTTCCCAGAAAATATAGAAGAGGAAAAGGTCAAGGGATATAAAGGCACCAAGCATCCCGACCTCGAGGAGGAGGAGACAGATCATGTACTCTTTGACCTTGGTCTCAACGGCTGTCCACGTTGAGAGGATGGCGATCGGCATCATGAAGGTTGTCAGAATCACGAGCCAGATGCTGATCCCGTCGATGGCAACATGGTAATTCATCTGGAACGGTCCGGCAGCGATCCAGGGTACCTTCTCCACAAACTGAAACTCAGCGTTGCTCTGGAAGCCGGTCACCAGCGGCAGCGACACGACAAACGTCACGAGCGACACTAGGAGTGCAAGCCCCCGCTGCGCCGAATGGCTCTGCTTGGGGACGAAGAAGAGCAGTACGACCCCCAGGAGTGGTAGAAAGGTCATCACGCTGATTAACGGAAACTGACTCATGAATCTGCTCCTTTAGTCCTATTGGTAATTCAGAGTTAGCGGAAGAGATAGAAGGCTACGATCACCACCGTGCCCAGTGTCATGCCGAGTGCGTAGTTGTGTACATACCCAGTCTGAATGTTCCTGAGAGCATTACCGATGCCCTTGACGATTGTCGCCACACCGTTGACAACGCCATCAACCACCACCACATCAAAACCTTTCCAGAGGGCATTCCCAAGCGCCTTGCAGGGGTTGACGAAGAGGAAGTCGTAGAGCTCGTCAACATACCACTTGTTATAGACTGCCCGGTGGAGCGCCGGGAAGGCAGCGGTAAACTTCGCGGGAATCGACGGTGCAGCCACGTAGAGGAAAAACGCGATGGAGATACCAACCAGAGCAATCACAACGGATACGCCCATGAGTCCCCACTCGAGTGCATGGCTGTGATGTGCAGCACCATGAGCAAACTGCTGGGCCATGAAGTCGGTAGATCCCTTAAAGACTGGTTCCAGGTAATGCTCGAGATAATTCGGTATGCCCCCCAGAACATTGCCAATCAATTTCGGGATACCGACATAACCACCAACGATAGCAAGGATGCCGAGCACAATCAGCGGGAACGTGATTACAAAGGGAGATTCATGAAGGTGACTCTTGGCTTTTTCCTTGATCCGGCACTCTCCAAAGAACGTCATAAAGACAAGCCGGAACATATAGAAGGCAGTGAATCCTGCAGCTATTGCACCCGTTGCCCAGAGAATTAGGTTCAGATCACCATGAAGAGGATTGGCAAAGGCCTGCCAGAGAATCTCATCCTTGGAAAAGAAGCCGGAGAAACCAGGAATTCCAGCGATGGCGATGGTAGAAACCAGGAATGTCAGGAAAGTAATAGGCATTACCTTCTTTAGACCACCCATATTTCGCATGTCCTGAGCATCATCATGGGAGTGGATATGATGCAGTGCATGATGCATTGAATGAATCACAGAACCAGACCCGAGGAAGAGGCAAGCCTTGAAGAAGGCGTGTGTCATAAGGTGGAAAATGCCGGCGGTAAAGGCGCCAACCCCCATGGCGAGGAACATGAAACCAAGCTGAGATACCGTTGAATATGCAAGTACACGCTTGATATCATTCTGAGCAGTACCAATGGTTGCTGCAAAAATGGCTGTTGCAGCACCAACAATAGCGACGACCATCATCGTCTCGTGGGAGCGAATGTAGACGAAATTCAACCGGCCGATCATGTACACACCAGCGGTGACCATCGTAGCTGCGTGGATGAGTGCGGATACCGGAGTCGGGCCTTCCATGGCATCAGGAAGCCAAGTGTAGAGAGGAAGCTGTGCGGACTTGCCGGTGGCGCCCAGGAAGAAGCAGAGGGTAATAATTGTTACTACCCCGCCAACCGGAAGGAGATGAGCACTGGCTGCCAATTCACGGAAATTGATGGTCCAGACGTTATGCGTATGTCCGAGGTACCAGTAAAGTGTGAAGAGTCCGAGAAGAAAACCGAAATCTCCAACACGGTTCATGACGAACGCCTTCTTGCCGGCATCCCCCGCTGACTTCTTGTGGAAGTAGTAACCGATAAGGAGGTAGGAGCAGAGACCGACCCCTTCCCACCCAACGAACATAAGCAGAAGGTTGTTCCCAAGCACCAACAGGAGCATGGAGAAGGTGAAGAGATTCAAGTACGTGAAGTAACGGTAGAAGCCCTCTTCGCCATGCATGTAGCCAATGGAGTACACATGAATCAGGAAACCGACACCCGTGACGACCATGATCATGAGCGCGGAGAGTGGATCAATGAGGAAGCCGATTTCGGCGTTAAAGTTGCCGGATTTGATCCACGTAAAGAGCACTTTCTCAAAGACGCGCTCTTCTGCAGGTCTTGAGATAAGCTCAATCAGGATGCCGCACGACACAAGAAACGAGCCGAACACCATGAGCGATCCGATTCCACCGATCACGGTCTCGTTCTTGATCTTCTTCCCGAGAAGGCCGTTTATGACGACGCCGATCAGAGGGAACAGAGGTATCAGCCATACGTACTCGAACATTCCTGACTCCTTTTTTATAGCGAGAAATTCAGAGTTTCGTAAACTCAGCCCGAGCTGCTACAGCTTCATGAGCTTCATGTCTTCAACGTCAATGGACTCGCGATTCTTATAGAATGCAATCATGAGCGCGAGACCGACGGCGGCTTCAGCTGCCGCAACCGTCATGACAAAGAAGACAAATATTTGTCCGTCTATGTTGCCGAGATGCTTTGAAAAGGCAATGAAGGTAAGATTGACCGCATTCAGCATCATCTCGACGCACATAAAGATGACGATGGCGTTCCTCCTGATTAGGACACCGATGGTCCCGATGGAGAAGAGTATTGCGCTGAGTATCAAGTAGCTGTGCAAAGGTACCATGAGCTTAACCCCTGTCAGTTAGATTTTCTTCTTCGTGAGTATGACCGCACCGATGATGGCCACCAGGAGCAGAATGGAGGTCACCTCGAAGGGGAGGAGGAAGTCGGTATACAACGCCTTACCGATCAGTTCAGTATGGCCAACCTTGTTAATGAGATCCGAATCCATCGCCCCTTTCTGGCCGGTGAGCGAGCTTCTATTAAGCAGGTAGAAGAGCTGGAAGAGGCCAAAGAGTCCGATCAGGCTGCCAAACAGAACACTGTGGGAGCTTCTTCGTCCCGCCTCAGTCCTCACATTGAGGAGCATGATGACGAACACAATCAGAACCATGATTGCGCCTGCATAGACTATCACCTGTATGGCTGCCATGAACGGAGCGTCAAGCGTCACGTACAGAGTTGCCAGGCAGAAGAAAGTCAAAATGAGAGAGAGCGCACTGTTGATCGGGTTCTTGCAGGTAATGACCAGAATGCCGGCCAGGACAGCTACCGCTGCCACGATCATGAAGAAGAACGTTTCCATTGCTGCTCCTTTATTACTTTTCTAAGAGTCGCTCTTTGACGAAGACGAAATCTTCCCGCTTATAATTTGCCAGTTCGAACTGATCGGTCATTTTCAGGGCATCGACAGGGCAAGCCTCAACACAATATCCACAGAAAATGCACCGAAGCAGATCAATTTCATACCGCTCTGCATATTTATCATGATTCTGGTCTTCGCCTGCCTCTACGGTGATGCATTTTGCCGGGCAAACTGTCGGGCACAGGTAGCAAGCAACACACTTAGCTCTGTTATGAGATACCTTCAGGGCATGCAACCCTCGGTAATTGGGTGAAGGGGTTGGCCGCTCGTCAGGATACTGCAGCGTCACCGGCTTCATGAATAGATGCTTTAGAGTAATCTTGAGACCATTAATCAACGGCATTATCATGGCGTGTAACCTCGTAATAAGTTGTGACTAGAATGATACGATGATTCCTGTGACTACGATATTGAGAAGTGTCAGTGGCAGGAATACCTTCCACCCCAGGCGCATCAACTGGTCATAACGGTAGCGCGGATAGGTTGCGCGGATCCACATGCAGGTAAAGATCAAGAAGTAGACCTTTGCAATGAACCAGAACCAGCCTGGCAGGAATCCAGGTCCATGCCATCCCCCAAGAAACAGGGTGGTGGTTACCGCGCAGACCGTTACCATGTTGGCGTACTCAGCCATGAAGAACATGGCATACTTCATACTTGAATACTCGGTACAGAACCCGGAAACAAGCTCTGTCTCCGCTTCTGGAAGGTCAAAAGGAGTACGATTGATTTCCGCAAGTGAACAGATACAGAACAGAATGAATGCCAATGGTTGCTTGAAAGCGTACCAGGCTCCATTTGCCTGATCTGCCACTATTTTTTGCAGTGACAGTGATTCAGAGAGCATAAATACTGAAACAATAGCCAGACCAGCCGCCAACTCGTACGATACCATCTGGGCGGCAGAACGCAGCCCACCGAGCAGAGAGTATTTATTGTTGGAGGCCCAGCCTGCCAACACAATACCGTACACGCCAACCGATGCCAAAGCGAGTATGTAAAGCACGCCGACATTGAGGTCAACGACTTTTCCTGCGGCTGTGTCATAGTATGCAGCTATTTGGAGGGGAATCTTGTAGCCTCCCACTTCGATTGTTTCGCCGAAGGGGATGACGGCAAAGCCGATGAAAGCCGGTATAAGTGCAATGACCGGGGCAATCAAGAAGGCAAATTTATCTGCCTGGGAGGGGATGATCTCCTCTTTGAAGAAGAGTTTAAGGCCATCCGCAATTGGCTGAAGGAGTCCGTGCCAACCAGTGCGCATCGGCCCTAAGCGTACCTGCATGTGGCCGATGATCTTACGTTCAGCATAAGTGGCGTATGCCACTGTCAGCAGTACGAAGACGAACACCACGAGCACCTTGAGCACCATGGCGATGTAATATGCCATCGGCAATCCCAAAATTTCGTATCCCATTTGCACTCTTCCCCTCTTGATGTGATGGTGTTGTGAGTGAGCCCTGCAGCTATTGGTATTGGTTACTTACTGATAGTGACCCATGTAACAGAAGCACCGTCAGTGATGCCATTTATGGACATATCCGAGAAATGATACGGTGAGAACACAACACCGGCAGGCAACCGCATGCTCACTTTTGCCTTGAGCTTAACCTCACCCACAGAAGATCTTACCGTCACGGATTGACCTTCCTCTACACCGAGTTTAGTCGCATCCCCATTGTTCAGTTCTATGTACCCTTCCGGGCAGACATACATGGGACCTTCGCCGTAGAGAGATAATGTTCCGCAATGATTGAGAGCGCTGCCGGTAACAAGAGCCATCGCACCAGCAGTCGACTCTTGAGCACTGCCGACTACCGGCATGAAACGTGGCTTATTGGTTACCGGATATACTGAGCCGTTCTCTCCCAGTTTCTCAAGAGTAAGACCGCTGTACGAGGGAACCTCCGCCGCAATCTCGTTGAAGGTTGCATCCAATCCCTTGGGCACTTCACCGCCAAGAGAAGAGTACAGATCACTGAAGATTTCAAAGTCGCTGCGCGCCATGCCAATCGGAGCGATTGCCTTCCTGACTTTTTGGACAGCCTTGCCGACGCTCGTAAATGTCCCATTCTTCTCAGCAAAGGAGCAGGCAGGGAGAACCACATCTGCTTTACTAGCCGTTTCCGTCAAGAACAGGTCCTGAACCACAAGGAACTCTACGGAATCAAGAGCAGATTCGACCTTTTTGCGGTTCGGATAAGAGACAACAGGGTTCTCTCCAACCACATAGAGGGTTTTGATGGCACCGGAGACGCAGCCTTCAAGAATCCCTGCCGCATCTCGACCACCGGCGACAGGATGAATTCCCAGGTCAGCAGCCCCCTGACTATTGTTCTTCTCACCCATAATCAGGACGCCGCACCCTTCCTTGCCTATCTTGCCCGTAAGTAGTGCAAGATTTATCACTGATTGAGCAAGAACCTTCCCGTGACCGGGATAGCCAATGCCGATTGGAAGCAGAATAAGCGCTTTCTCAGCTTTGGCATACTCACGGGCGAGGGCTGCAATATCGTCGGCTGACATACCGCATTGGCCGGCGACAGCAGTTGGCGCATAGGCAGAAAGACTTTGTACGAGTTCTGCATAGCCAGGCAATGAAGTCGCTGTGCTGTCAGCAAGCCCCTCCTCCACAATTACCTTAGCAAGGGCGTTGAAAAGGACGACTTCACTTCCGGGCCTATGGATATACGTGGCGGCGTTCGGCAGTCGCGAGAGCTTACCCTTCTTGTCCGACACAATACGAAGGTTGACACCCTTGCGTTTTACCCCAAGATTGACCTCAAACCCGAGAACCGGATGGGTTTCATAGGCATCTGACTTAACAACCAGCAACAAGTCTGTTGCCTGTATGTCTGAAATCGAGGCTGGAGACGCAGGATAACCCAGGCTCTCTGCAGCACCAGCAGTTAACGCTTCATGGGCATAGCCAGCGGAGTGGTCAATATTGTCAGATCCAAGTCCCTGACCAAAAAGCTTTTTGAAAAGATAGAGTTCCTCGTTAGTAAGGCGAGGGGTTACCAGACCAGCAACTGTTGCTCCACCAGCGATCTTTGCTTCAGAAAGTCTCTGACGAACCAAGCCAAGTGCTTCGTCCCAAGTGGCTTGCTCAAGTCTGCCGTTTTTCTTGACAAGTGGCGTTGTCAGTCGCTTGTCACTGTTGACGAATTGATAGCCGAACCTGCCCCGAGTACACAGCTGACCGTTATGGAACCCCTGATTCTCGTCATAAATGGTGGTGAGAACCTTATTATCCTTAACCCCGAGGGTCAGCTGACAACCTGTGCCACAGTAGGAACAGACCGTCTTCACCTTGTTCAGCGACCACCAGCGGGCCTTGAACTTGAAGGGTCGGCTTATGAGAGCACCAACAGGGCAAACAGATACGCAGGATCCACAAAACTCACAATTCAGAGGCCCATCGAATTCTGTCCCGATTTTAGCCTCAAGACCGCGATTGAGAAAGGAGTACGCCCCGTAGGAAACAATCTCATCGCAGATACGAGCGCACTTGCCACAATGAACACAACGGTTCATGTCCCGCTCGATGAGCGGGTTCTCGTAGTCGATCTTATGCTGGAACTTCTCATCCTGGAAGCGGTTGGCGTTCACCTCATACTCATAGGTGAGATTTTGGAGGTCACAATCACCAGCTGCGTCGCAGACAGGACAGTCAATGGGGTGTTTGAGAAGCAACAACTCAAGAACCAGTTTCCGCGCCTTGACAATCTCCGGGGTCATGGTGCTAACGATCATCCCCTCGGTCACAGGGGTTGTGCATGCAGGGATCTGGCGCCCCTTCATCTGCTCAACCTCGACGAGACACATGCGGCAACCGCCGAAAGGATGGAGTTTCTTGTCGTGACAGAGAATGGGTATCTTGATGCCGGCTGATTTTGCTGCATCGTAAATGGTAGCGTCCTTGGGTACCGTTACCTGTTTTCCGTCAATCGTGAGATTTACCATCGTGACCTCTGTATAACCTCGGAAGTTAGCTCGTCGAGCAGTTACTCAATCGCCATGAACCGGCAGGCGTCATAACACGACTTGCACTTGGTGCACTTCTCTTTATCCAGGAATGCAATCTGCCCCTTCTCCCAGATGATTGCATCAGACGGGCACGCCTTAAGACACGCGCCGCACTTGACACACTTATCTTCAATCACCTGCCACAGGAGCAACTCCTTACAACAGTTGGACGGGCAACGCTTATCCGTTACGTGAGCCTCGTACTCGTGCCGGAAATAGCGAATGGTGGAGAGAATGGGGTTCGGTGCTGTTTGCCCGAGGCCGCAGAGGGACGCCTTCTTGATGGTTGCTCCCATCTCAAGAAGAGTCTCTATATCCCCCTCCTGTCCACGCCCCTCTGTGATTTTCTCGAGAATATCGAGCATCACCTTGAGTCCGATGCGGCAGGGAACGCATTTCCCACAGGACTCCATCCTGGTGAAGGACAGGAAGAAGCGTGCTACGTCGACCATGCACGTGGTCTCATCCATGACGACCAGACCACCCGATCCCATCATGGCGCCAGCTTTTATGAGCGAATCGTAATCAACGGGCGTATCAAGAACCTCGGAAGGGATACAACCGCCCGAAGGGCCGCCAGCCTGAACCGCCTTGAACTTGCGGTTATTGGCAATCCCACCGCAAACGTTGTAGATAACGTCACGGACCGTCATGCCTGCCGGCACTTCGACAAGACCTGTGTGCTTCACCTTGCCGGTAACGGCGAAGATCTTGGTCCCCTTTGTGGTGTCTGTTCCGAGGGAGGCATACCATTCAGCCCCCTTGTTGATAATGTGACGAACGTTGGCAAACGTCTCCACGTTGTTGATGTTGGTCGGCTTAGCCCAGAGGCCTTTAACGGCGGGGAATGGTGGCCGGGGGCGGGGCATGCCGCGCTCGCCCTCGATGGAAGCCATGAGCGCCGTCTCCTCGCCGCAAACAAAGGCACCAGCACCCTTTTTGATGATCAAGTCAAAGTCAAAACCCCATCCTTGAATGTTATGCCCGAGATAACCCTTCTCACGGCACACATCAAGAGCCTTCTGCAGACGCTCAATGGCCAGCGGATACTCTGCCCGAACATATACATAACCCTTCGTGCAACCGATGGCATAGGCCGCGATCATCATCCCTTCGATGATGCAGTAGGGGTCACCTTCGAGAATCGAACGGTCCATGAAGGCCCCGGGGTCCCCTTCGTCGGCGTTACAGATCAGATATTTGAGTTTACCTGGCGTAGCTGCGCAAAAGGACCACTTCATCCCGGTGGGGAAACCGCCCCCCCCTCGACCACGGAGCCCCGATTTCTTGACCTCTTCGATGACCGAAGCCGGGTTCATCTCCTTGACGCATTTCTCGATGGCCTTGAAACCATCCTCTTCAAGATAGGCATCCAGACTTTCAGGGTCGATTTGACCGCAGCCGGTCATGACCACCCGCATCTGAGCATCAACGAAGGTGTTGTAGTAGGGCTTTGCCTTACGCTTCTCCATCGGGGTACGATTGATGATGTGCTCTTCAACGATCTGCGCTACCTCTTCAGGCATCACAAAATCGTACGTAACACGACCAAGCTCAGAGTCAACAATGTCGACGAGGACGTCATTGGCGCAAAGCCCGCGGCAGCCTGTCTTAATGACATCACAGCGTTTGCCAACAACAGCGTTAACACCTTTTTCGGAGATGATCCGGGTGAATTCCGCCTCGACCTTTTTTGCTCCGGCCGATACACCGCCAGTCCCCTGACAAATCAGAATCTTTATAGCTTCGCCCATATCGTATCCTCTGATGTGAATGGTTGGATCGGTCCTATTTCATCGGCCGCTGGTTATAATCAGCAATGATTTCTTCAATCTTTTGCACGGTCATCTTGCCGAAGGTGTCATCGTTGACCATCGCCAAAGGCGCCATTCCGCAAGCACCAAGGCAAGCAACCTTCTCGAAGGTGTAACGAAGGTCGGGAGATGTTTCAGCATGCCCAATCCCCAACTTATCAAAGAAGGTCTCCACAATCCTCGGAGCACCTTGGACATGGCATGCGGTTCCAACACAGACCCTGATTATGAAACGACCGCGAGGCTTGAGATGAAACTGTGCATAAAACGTCAGAACACCGAATATCTGACTGGGATAGACATTGAGACGATCAGCCACCAGATCGATGGTCGGTTTTGGCACGAAGCCATACTCGTCCTGAATACCCTGAAGCACCGGCATGAGATTGCCCGGAAGGGTCAGGTACTTGTCAATAATATGATTGGCTGGCCCGAGATCTATTTCCTCAGCAGGCGTTTCTTCGACATTTGTCGCTTCGGCCGGAGCGTTGCTCATTACTCCCTCTCCTTTATCGCGGTGGCATTACCGGTCGATTTCACCAAGCACGATGTCCAGGGTACCGATGACGGCAACCAGGTCTGCAAGCATAGAGCCCTTTGCCATCTTTTCTATGGCCCCAAGATTGACGAATGAAGGTGGTCTTATCCGCATCCGGTACGGCTTGTTCCCGCCGTCACTGACGATATAGTAGCCAAGTTCTCCCTTGGGGTTCTCCACCCCTTGGTATACCTCCCCTTCAGGAGCAGGAAAACCTTCGCTGGCTATCTTGAAGTGGTGAATAAGCCCCTCAATGGTATTGTAGACATTTTCCTTGGGCGGATAGGTCACCTGGGGCGAATCCGCCAACACCGGACCAGGCTTGAGCGAATCAAGGGCCTGACGGATGATATTGACCGCCTCGCGCATCTCGACGAGTCTTACCTTGTAACGATCGAAGGTGTCACACTTCTCTCCTACCGGAACCTTGAACTGGTACTTCTCGTAGCCGCTGTAGGGATTGTCGCGACGAAGATCCCAATCAACACCCGACCCACGAAGAGCAGGGCCGGTAATACCATAGTCGATGGCATCCTCGGCAGATATCACGCCATTGCCGACAGTACGGTTGAGCCAGATGGTATTCTTTGTGAGCAGCCCCTCATAGGTATCAAAATGACCAGGGAACGTGTCTATGATTTCCCGCACGTCTCTTTCGAACCCATCATAGACATCCGTAGAGAGCCCGCCTATACGGAAGTAGTTGCTTGTCATCCGGGCGCCTGAGATCTTTTCGTAGAGGCTCATCACCATCTCACGCTCACGGAAAGCGTAGATGAACACTGTCATGGCGCCAATATCAAGTGCGTGACATGCGATCCAGACGAGGTGAGATTTTAGACGAGTAAGCTCTGTCAGGATTACTCGTATGGCCTGAGCACGCTCTGGCACCTCAATATCCAAGAGCTTCTCCACAGCCAGCACATAACCAAGGTTGTTACTCATTGGTGCCAAGTAGTCGAGACGGTCGGTCAAGGGAATCGTCTGGTGGTACGTCCGATGCTCGGAAAGCTTCTCCACACCACGATGCAGATACCCGATATGCGGCGTAATTTTCTGGATGATTTCGCCGTCAAGTTCGACCACCAACCGCAGAACGCCGTGGGTACTCGGATGCTGCGGTCCCATGTTGACTGTCATGATCTCAGTACTAGCCATTGCGCGCCTCTGTATCCTTCTCTCTAGAAGTAGGTTAATTTCGTTCGACTGAACCGACCAACTATGACAACCGCCCCTTGTAGGGCTCGCGGTCAGGCCCCTGCACCGGATAATCTTTCCGGAGCGGATGACCAACCCAGTCGTCGGTCATCAGGATGCGACGCAAATCGGGGTGATTATTGAACGTAACACCCATCAGATCGTAAACCTCACGCTCCAGCCAGTTGGCCGATTTCCAGACACCGGACACCGTATCAATGGTACAGTCGGCCTCCGGAACCCCCGCCTTGACCCTGAGACGGTCTTTATTGGGGATTGAGTAGAGGTTATAGACCATCATGAAACGAGGTTCCTGCTTCCCCAGATAGTCCACAGCGGTTACGTCAGTACAGAGGTTATACGCGAGCGACGACTTGAGGAAGTTACATATTTCCAATATGTTCTCCCGCGTCACTGTGACCGTCACCTCTCCGCGAAACTCTTTTACATCCAGCACGGAAGCCGCGAATTTCTCCCTGAGCTTTATTACTGCGCGATTAGTTTCAGCCATAACCGTTGGCTCCCCTTACCTAGTTGATATGGTCACGCCGCCGACTCAAGTCGTTGGCCAAGGCCGATAGTAGAACCGAAGGAGTTCTTGTCCTTCATGATCTTGTCCTGAAGCTTGAGAAGACCATAGAGCAACGCCTCAGGCCGGGGCGGACAGCCCGGAATATATACATCCACCGGAAGCGCCGTATCGATCCCCTGCACAACACTGTATGTATCAAAGACTCCGCCCGAGCAGGCACAGGCCCCCATGGCAACCACCCATTTGGGTTCCGGCATTTGCTCATAGACAGTTTCAATCATCGGCAACATCTTCTTGGTAACGGTTCCGGCAATAATAATGCAATCGGACTGCCTTGGCGAAGCACGGAAAATAATACCGAAGCGGTCCAAGTCATTATGGGATGCCCCGGTGGCCATCATCTCGATGGCACAACAGGCTAGACCGAAGGTCATCGGCCAAATGGAGGACTTCCTCGCCCAGTTGACGAGACCGTCCAGGGACGCGGTAATGAAGTTTTCTCCCAACGGCTGATCTACTCCCATTCCAAGGCTCCTTTTTTCCAGACATAGATGTAACCAACAAAGAGAATGACAATAAAGACTCCCATCTCCATCACGCCAAACATCCCCAACCTCTTAAAGATTACCGACCACGGATAAAGAAAAACCGCTTCAATATCGAACAGGATAAAGAGCATGGCAATAATGTAGAACTTGACAGAGAACCTCTCTCGGGCCGACCCCACTGGCTCGCAGCCACATTCATAGGGGGCGAGCTTGACAGCGCTCGGCTTCTTCGGCCCGATAAGCGACGAAAAGGTCAGCGCACCGAGACCAAATACAGCTGCTATTGCCACCAGAACAATTATCGGGAGATAGGCGCCAAGCATATGTCTTCCCTCCAGTTTCGATTAATGTTGCGTTTATTTGCCATTCGCCTTGCCAGCCGGCGACGCAGACCGCGCCTAAAACCGCGTTTCTTGCGTGCGTATACTGTATACAATTTGGTGGGAACTTATGCCATTTGAAAAACTTTGTCAAGAAAAAAAAGTTCTAATACTAGCGCCATAATTCACTGAATTCCTGCCATATTTACGTCACCCCGCACGCTCTACCCACACCTTTTGGCTCTTGACACACTTATGGAGTTCGTGTAAATAACACCTGGATTTTTCAGACAAATTCGACACACTGGGGGGACCCTTCCACATGAACACATGCCACTCAAAAGAACTCTTTGCCAAGGCCCAGGTGATAATCCCCGGCGGAGTAAACAGCCCCGTGCGAGCATTCAAATCAGTCGGCGCTGAGCCTATTTTCATTAAAAAAGCTTCTGGCAGCAGAATTGTCGACGCCGACGACAATTCTTATATAGATTACGTTGGGTCATGGGGACCAATGATCCTCGGGCACTGTCACCCCCAAATCGTTTTGTCGGTACAGCGTGCCCTTGAAAGCGGCAGCAGCTTCGGCGCACCAACCGAACTAGAAATTACTCTGGCAGAGATGGTTGTAGCGGCGGTGCCTTCCATTGAAATGGTCCGAATGGTCAGCTCAGGCACCGAGGCGACCATGAGCGCCATTCGGCTGGCGAGGGGATTCACCGGGCGTGACAAAATCATCAAATTCTCGGGATGTTACCACGGTCACGCCGATTCCCTTCTCGTCAAGGCGGGTTCGGGTGCTGCAACGTTCGGGGTTCCCGACTCTCCGGGCGTGCCGAAGGACTTCGCACAACACACCCTCACCGCAACGTTCAACGATCTTGAGTCGGTAAAGGAACTCATCGCCGCCAACTCCGGGGAAGTGGCCTGCATCATCGTTGAACCGATCGCCGGCAACATGGGCACAGTACCCCCCTGCGCAGGCTTTCTCGAAGGACTTCGCGAGACCTGCACCAATAATGGGATTATTCTCATCTTTGACGAAGTCATGACGGGCTTCCGCGTCGCTTATGGCGGCGCCCAGGAACGCTATGGGGTAACACCCGACATGACTACTCTGGGCAAGATCATCGGCGGCGGTCTCCCCGTCGGCGCCTTTGGCGGCAAACAGGAAATCATGAAACAGCTTTCCCCCTCCGGCGGGGTCTATCAAGCGGGGACCCTCTCGGGCAATCCGCTCGCCATGACCGCCGGCATTGAAACCCTGAAACTTCTCCAGACAGAGGGATTCTACTCCCGCCTTGAGGAGAAGAGCCGAATACTGGGAGATGGAATTGCCGATGCAGCACGGCGCGCCGGCTATCCCATCTACTCGACGCGCGTTGGAAGCATGTTCTGCTCCTTCTTCACGAACGGGGAGGTTCATGACTGGACCTCGGCCGCCACATGCGACACCAAGGCGTTCGCTACCTTCTTCCGTGCCATGCTGGAAGAAGGCATCTACCTGGCGCCATCTCAGTTCGAAACCGCCTTCGTCTCCAGTGCCCACTCCGATGAAGACATCGAAAAGACTATCGCTGCTGCCTACAAGTGCTTCAAGAAACTGTAGGCACAATACTGAATTGTCATTGACACCATCACAGAGGCTGTGGTAAATAGCTTAAGTTTTCGTGCTTCACTCTACCACACGTTGGCCCATGGACGAAGAAAAGCGGAGCATCATAAAGACCGTCGGTCTCGTTTCCAGCATGGGCATTTCGATGGCGCTGGCGATTATCATCGGCGTTGTCATCGGAAGACAACTCGACAAGTGGCTCGGCACACACCCCTGGTTCTTCTTCATCTTTCTGTTTTTTGGCATCGCAGCCGGTTTCAGGAACATATACATCATTGCCGGCAGGGAAATACGAAAAGATGGGGAGGACAACAATAAACGAGGATAGGCTCTTTGTCGCCGTTACAACCGGCAGCTGGATCCTTGTAGTTATCCTTTCCCTAGCTGGATATGTGTTTGGGTCGGGAAGTTTTGCGGCCGGCATCCTTGCCGGCGGGATCCTCGCGATTGGTAATTTCTACTGGTTGAAAAACACGCTGAGACGCGTTCTTAATCTTCAGCCACGGCAGGCAAGCAATTTCGCCCAGTTTCGCTATCTGCTCCGGCTTGCTCTGGTCGCACTTACACTCTATCTGCTCATCGTCCACACCCAAATCGACATTATCGGCCTCATCATTGGCCTGTCGGTACTTGTGGTCGTCATAATGGGACTTTCGCTCTATATGTTGCTTGATAAAGGAGAGTAACTCATGGTCCATCCGCTGCTGTTCCTGCAGTTCTTCAGAAAGCTCCTCGAACCGCTCCACATCTCGGAGGCGGGCGCTGATGCCATAGCGTACACGTGGCTCATTATCGTGTTTCTGCTCATTGTCTCGCTTATCGCCACCAAGGCGCTCAAAGCCGTCCCCACCGGCATGCAAAACTTCATGGAAGTGGTGGTCGGAGGCATAGAGAACATGGTCGAGGAGACCATGGGAGAGAAGGGAAGACCCTACTTTCCGCTCATTGCCACTCTGGCCCTCTTCGTTCTCGTCTCGAACCTGATCGGCCTCATCCCCGGCTTCTTCCCTCCGACCGCAAACCTGAATACGACCGCCGCCTGCGCCATCATCGTATTCCTTTCCACCCACGTGGTCGGCATCAAGAAACACGGATTCCACTACCTGCAGCACTTTATGGGCCCCATCTGGTGGCTGGCGCCGCTGATGTTCTTCATTGAGATCATCGGCCACCTGAGTCGTCCCCTTTCTCTCTCGCTGCGTCTTTTTGGCAACATGAACGGCCACGAACTCGTGCTCATGATTTTCTTCGCCCTGGCGCCGTTCCTTGTGCCGCTGCCGATGATGCTGATGGGTGTGCTCGTTTCGTTCATCCAGGCGTTCGTTTTCATGCTGCTCGCCATGATCTATATTCAGGGTTCTCTCGAAGAGGCTCACTGATAATCCAATCCTATACTATTTAGGAGACAACACAGAAAAGGGAGGTAGTAAAAGATGGAATTTCTTACGATGTGTATGCTGGCTGCTGGTTTCGGTATGGCGATCGGTGCGTTTGGTACCGGTATCGGCCAAGGTCTTGCGGTAAAGAGCGCTGTTGAAGGCGTTTCACGCAACCCGGGCGCTTCTGGCAAAATCCTGACCACCATGATGATCGGTCTGGCCATGATCGAGTCCCTGGCCATCTACGTTCTCGTTGTATGCCTCATCATCCTGTTCGCCAACCCCTACAAGGACGTTGCGATCAAGATCGCCGAAACCGTCGCGAAGTAATCAAGAGCGGTTCCCGCTTCAAGCGAAAAAAGGGTGTGTCCCCACGGACACACCCTTTTTTCGTCCCAACCTCTCCTATCGCACTCAACAAAACGTTCTTTGCAGGTACTCCACAAGAAGCCTGACTCCTACACCGGTCGCCCCTTTGGGGAGGTAGGGTTTACCCTTGTCTTCCCAGGCAGTTCCCGCGATGTCGAGATGGGCCCATTTGGTCTTTCCGACATAGCGCTGGAGAAACCATGCCGCGGAAATGGTGCCGGCATGGGCCCCACCGGCGTTCTTCATGTCGGCGATGTCACTTTTCATGATCTCACCGAATTCCTCCCACACAGGGAGCTCCCAGAGCCGTTCGCCGGTAGCCTCGCCAGCTCCCGTGAGGGCGCGGATAAGCGCCGGATCGTTGCCCATGACCCCGGTGGCAACGGTGCCAAGGGCCACAAGGCAGGCTCCGGTCAGGGTCGCCAGGTCGATCAGCGCAGCGGGGCGGTAGCGCTGGGCATAGTGGAGAGCGTCGCAGAGAAGCATTCTCCCTTCGGCATCGGTGTTGACTATCTCAACCGTTTGACCTGACATGGTGCGGACCACATCCCCCGGCTTGTACGCTCCTCCCCCCGGCATGTTCTCGGCAACGGGAATAAGCCCCACAAGGTTGACCGGCAACCGGAGGCCGGCGACAGCCCTGAGGGTCCCCATGACCGCCGCTGCTCCCGCCATGTCGTCCTTCATGCGCTCCATGCCTTCCCGGGGCTTGAGCGATATCCCTCCCGAGTCAAAGGTGACTCCCTTGCCGACAAGGACCACCGGACGCTTCTTCGGGTCCCCAGCCAGATACTCAAAAACGATGAAGCGGGGAGGATTGTGGGACCCCTTGGCAACGGATAGGATCCCCTCCATGGAGAGCCGCTCCATTTCCTCGCGCTCCAGGACCCGGCAGGTGATGCCGAGGCGGCCTGCCAGGGCTATTGCCTGATCGGCGAGATACGCGGGAGTCGCGACATTGCCCGGCTGGGAGACCAGATCGCGGGCAAAGGTGACGGCTTCGCAAATCGTCACGCGCTCTTCGGCGACACGAACCGCTTTCTCCCGTTCCGTGTCGTCAGCCACGAGGAGGACCACCTCCTCCATTGCAGCCTCGTCGCTCTTCTTGGTCTTGTAGTGATCAAAAGAATAACTGCCGAGAAGATAGCCGTCGACCGTGGCCTCCAGGGACCGTTCCACACCGGCGGCTGCCCGATGCAGCAGAGATGTGAAACGCGGCACTCCGGTTGCTCGGACTGCCTTTACCGCGGTTCCCGCAGCCTGACGCACCCGTTCAGCGGTAAGCTCCTCCCTCTTGCCGAGCCCCACGAGGAGGATCCGTTCTGCAGGGAGACGGCCAAACGTATGAATCAGCTTTGATTTGTTGAGTTTACCCGCAAACTCGTTGCTTTCCCAAATGCTCGATGCTCCCCCTTGTAGTTTTTCGTCGATGGCCCCCATGAGAGGATCGTCAGCGAATCGTTCCTCAAAGCAGCCAAGCACGAGCACTGGACTGGGATGGACCAGGGCATCGCCCGTAGCGGTTGTAACATGCATGACATTTCCTCCTTGGACAAAAAAAGGGTGCAATCGCGCGGATCACACCCCGTGGCAATGCTGGCAGAAATCATTCAATCCGCAGGGCGAGGAAGTAGTTGCCATCGCCCCGACGCAGCAGGAAACGGACTACGTCCCCTTTCTTGTATCCTTTGATGATCTTTTCGTAATCCTGAATGGAAGCAATGACTGTGCCATCGATCTCGCGTATTATGTCACCAGGAAGGAGCCCTCCCTCATCCGCGATGCTTCCCGACTTGACACTGGCGACAACCACCCCCTGGGCTTCCTTGAGTCCCATTTTAGCAGCGAGGTCCTTGGTCAACTCCCGGACGGAGATACCGAGCAGGTCGGCAGCGGCTCCCTGGGCACCCTCGTCGCCCCCATCGGCAAGCCGTCCTACGGTGACGGTGAACTCCCGGGCTTTACCATCCCGGAGAGCTTTCACCGTTACGGCCTTCCCGACCGGGGTGGCGGCCACAAGCCGCGGAAGCTCGGTCATTTCGTTGATCTTACTTCCATCGAACTCAAGGATTATATCGCCCCCCTTGAGCCCCGCCTTGGCGGCCGGCCCGTCCTTGACCACGTCGGCAACGAGGGCGCCCTTGTCGCCTTCGAGACCGAACGACCTGGCCAGTTCCGGCGACATGGGCTGCATCGTGACACCGAGCCACCCCCTGGTCACCTTTCCCTTCTCCTCGAGCTGGGGAAGAATGTCCTTGGCCATATTGACCGGAATGGCAAAGCCGATCCCCTGCCCGCCGGCCACGATGGCGGTGTTGATGCCGATTACCTTCCCCTCGGCGCTGAAGAGGGGGCCGCCCGAGTTGCCCGGGTTGATGGAGGCGTCGGTCTGGATGAAATCATCATAGGGGCCACTGCCGATAACACGCCCGGTTGCGCTGACAATGCCGGCAGTTACGGTCTGGGCCAGGCCAAAGGGGTTTCCGATGGCCATTACCCACTCACCAACCTTGATCTGGGCACTGTCGCCAAGCTCCGCCACGGGGAGATTCTCTTTGGCATCAATCTTGATTAAAGCCAAGTCGAGCTTCTCGTCCGTCCCCTTGATCTCCGCCTTGAATTCACGGCCGTCGGAGAGGCGGACCTTTATCTCGTCAGCGCCGGCAATGACATGATTATTGGTAAGGATGAACCCCTGGTCGCTGATGATGAAGCCCGATCCGAGGCTCCGTTCACGCTGGGGACGGCGGGGCATTTCCTCCAAGAAACGCTCGAAAAAATCCTGGAAGGGGTCAGGGAAAGGGGAAGGCTGGCGCCGCATACGGTGCTGAGGCGCCGAAGTCTTCGTACTACTGATGTTGACGACGGTAGGCTTGAGCTTGTCAGCGAGCGTTACGAAATCCGGTGCAAGAATCTTTGCGGGGGATTCTCCCACCGCCAGCACCGCGAGGCAGGCGGCGAGAACGATCTCCTTGAAAAACCTTAGTGTAACCAGCTTCATGGGTACCTCCGACGATAGAATTTGCCTGTTAACTGTAATAACCGGTCAGCTGTTTGTCAACATGGGCGGCCTCCCGGCGGCCGGACAGGGCCGTGTTTTCTCTTGCCAGCCCAGAACATCTTGATTAGTATGATCCTCACTTTCGACGACGCTAAGTAGGCATAATGAAAAAGATTTATCTCATAACGGCTCTTCTGCTCATCCTCAACTCCCTGGCAGTGGCGCGGATTGCTGCTGCCCTGGTGACCTACCGTTTGTCCCATGCTCTCCCAAAAGCCGTCAATCTGACCCCATCCGCCATAAGACCGGCCCATGCGGAAGGGCTGTCAGCATTTGCGCCGATTGTCGAAAAGGGGCTCTTCGGGCGGGCCGCCCAAGGAAAACTGACACCTCTCGCAGCAGCAACACCGGCCGCCAAGGGAAACAGCCCAACATCCGCCCAGGGAGACCTTGTTCTCGTCGGTACGGTACGTGGCTCCTTCCGGGAAACCTTTGCCCTGATCAGACGCACCATGCCGCCTGAAGAGCGGGTTTTCCGACTCGGCGACCAGGTCTTCGACCGGGGCCCCCTGGTGAGTGTCCAGAAGGAGAGTGTCGAGATTCTGTCTGGCGGAAAACGAGTCAAATTTATGACCCCTCTGGCGACACCGTCAGAAACACCGTCGCCTCCGTCTCCTTCCTCACAGGCACCCGCCGTTACGGGTGGGGCGGGCAGCTTCGTCATCGACCAGCGCGTCCTGAACGCGGCCCTCGACAACATCGGCCAGGCCATGACTGACGCCCGGCTCCTGCCCAGCGTCAAGGACGGGAAGGTAGAGGGTTTCCGGGTGTCGGAGGTGAAACCGTCAGGGGTCTTCGCCATGGTTGGCATCAAAAATGGTGACGTGCTGCACAAAATCAACGATCTTCCCGTGGACTCGCCGGAACGGGCCATCCAGTCCCTGGCCTCCCTCAAGGGGCAGAACCGGATCAAGCTCGACCTGGTGCGGGACGGGAAGCCGGCAACCTTCAGCTACGACATACGCTAATTGATGAAAGAGACGGGCTCTTCGAGACCCCGCAGTCCCCGCTTTATCCGGAGGCATTCGTGATCATACGCATCGCAGCAAGGCTCGCTTCGGCGGCACTTTTCTTCTCCCTCCTGGCCCCCGTTTCGGCCCTGGCCAAGGGGGTGGTCCTCAACTTCAGCGACGTGGACATCGCCACCATGGTCAAGTTCATCAGCGACCTGACCGGCAAGAACTTCGTCATGGACGAGCGGGTGAAGGGAAAGATCTCCGTCTACTCCCCGTCGAAGCTCTCCTCCGACGAGGCATTCAGCGTCTTCACGTCGGTGCTGGAACTGAAGGGATTCACTGTCGTGCCGGCGGGGAAGGTCTACAAGATTATCCCCACGGCCCAGGCAAAGCAGTCGGGGATGAGACTCCTCACGGAGAAGGACCGGGTGCCCGTGAGCGACGCCTACGTGGCCCGGATCATCCCCCTGGAGCGGATCTCGGCCCAGGATGCGGTGACCTTTCTCCAGCCCATTGTCTCCAAGGACGGCTACATCGCTGCCTTCGGGTCCAACAACATGCTCATGGTTGTGGACTCGGCACTGAACATTCAGAAACTGACCAGCATCCTCGCAAAGATCGATTCCTCCCAGAGGCGGGAGGGGGCCGAGACCATCTTCCTGAAGAACGCCACGGCTGATAGCGTGGCAACGGTGATCCGCGAATGGCTCGGCGGCAAGGGAGGCCGACCGGCAACCCCCGGCCAGGCCGGCCAGCAGGTTACCTCCGCCGCCGGGGTGCTCGTGATCCCTGACAGCCGGCTCAACGCCCTCGTCGTCTCCGGCAGCGACCGGGACAAGGAGGATATCAAGCAACTGGTGGCCCTCATTGACGTGGTCCCTCCCACTACGAGCAGCAAGATCAACGTCTATTACCTGGAGAATGCCGATGCCACCGAGGTGGGGAAAGTCCTCGACGGCATTATCAAGGGTGCACCCGTTCCTGGCCAACCGGGGGGAGCAGCAGCCGCCCCCGTCCAGTCCCCCTTCGAGGGGGGCAAGATCTCCGTCACCCCCGACAAGGCCACCAACTCCCTGGTCATCATGGCCTCGCCGGCGGACTACCAGAACCTCCTCCAGGTGATCCAGAAGCTGGACAAGCGGCGCCGCCAGGTCTTCGTCCAGGCGGTCATCGCCGAGGTCGCCATCGACCGGCTCTCGCAGCTCGGCCTCGAAGCGACTCTCTCCGGCGGCGGCATTACCGGCAACACCGGTGCCGCCGGCATCTTCGACCCCTTCAGCATCGCCGCCGGCAGCACCCCCCAGTCCCAGCTCCTCTTCACCGTCTTGAAGGGTTTCGCCACCGGCACAAACGTCCAGGTCGGCGGAGTACTCAAGGCGATGTTCGACGACGGCTCCATCAACGTCCTCTCCACCCCCACCATCCTGACCTCCGACAACAAGGAGGCGGAGATCTTCGTCGGTGAGAACGTCCCGTTCCTGACCCAGACGAACCTCACCACCGGCGGCGTCTCCCAGCAGTCTGTGGAACGGAAAGACACCGGCATAACCCTCCGGATCACTCCCCAGATCAGCGAAGGAGAGTTCGTGAAGCTCGACATCTACCAGGAAATCTCCGATGTCAAGCAGGACAAGGGGCAAGCGACGGACCTGGTCACCAGAAAACGCTCGGCCAAGACCGCGGTGGTGGTTAAGGATATGGAGACGGTGGTGATCGGCGGCCTGATCCAGGACCGGGACCTAGACAACATCAGAAAGGTGCCGCTCCTGGGGGACATCCCGCTCCTGGGGTGGCTCTTCAAGTCCAAGACGACCCAGCGACAGAAGATCAACCTGATGATCGTCCTGACACCGCGAATCATCCGCGGTGCCCAGGAAATGACCGAGGTGTACGAGGATCAGAAAGGGAAGTTCGTGGAGAACCTGGAGCGGGATGAACCCTTCAGCCTCCAGCAAGAGCTGAAACTGGCACCATGACCGATACCCATGGCGTGGAATCCATAGCCGCTCGACTCGGCATTCCCTACATGGCCGAGATCGAGGACGGCGAGGCGGACCTGGCGCTCCTGGCCCGGCTTCCCCTCGCCTTCGCCCGGGGGCGTCTCGTGCTCCCCCTGCGGGAAAGGGACGGCAGGCTCGTGGTGGTCGCCGGCAATCCGGCCGACCTGGCCACCATTGACGAGGTGCGCGGGGTTTACGGCATGGCGGTGGAGACCCTTGCCGCGCCCCCCAAGGCGGTCCTCGACGCGGTGAACCGCCTCTACGGAAAGCTTGGGAGCACCGCCCAGGACGTGGTGGAGGAGCTGGTGGGGGAGGACCTCTCCGTCATCGCCACCGAGCTCTCAGAGCCCAAGGACCTCTTGGACCTGACCGACGAGGCCCCGGTCATCCGGCTCCTCAACTCCATCCTCTCCGAGGCGGTGAAGGAGCGCGCCAGCGACATCCACATCGAACCCTACGAGCGGGACCTGGAGGTCCGCTTCCGGATTGACGGCATCCTCTACAAGAAGCTGGCCCCCCCCAAGGTGGTGCAGGAGGCCCTGGTCTCCCGCGTGAAGATCATGGCCGGCCTCAACATCGCCGAGAAGCGTCTCCCCCAGGACGGCCGCATCCGGGTCATCGTGGCGGGGCGAGACGTGGACATCCGGGTCTCCATCATCCCCACCTTCTTCGGCGAGCGGACCGTGCTCCGGCTCCTGGACAAGCAGAAGGGGATCATCTCCCTGGCAGCCATCGGCATGGAAGAGCGGGGGGTCGCGGCCATGGAGCGGCTCCTGGAGCGCACCAGCGGCATCATCCTCGTCACCGGCCCCACGGGGAGCGGCAAGTCCACCACCCTCTACGCGTCCCTCAACCGGCTCAACTCACCCGAGAAGAACATCATCACCATCGAGGACCCCATCGAGTACCAGATCAAGGGAATCGGCCAGATCCAGGTGAACCCCAAGATCGACCTCACCTTCGCTCAGGGGCTCCGCGCCATCCTGCGCCAGGACCCTGACATCGTCATGGTGGGGGAGATCCGCGACGCGGAGACGGCGGAGATCGCCATGCAGGCCTCCCTCACCGGCCACCTGGTGCTCTCCACCCTCCATACAAACGACTCGGCCACGGCAATCGCCCGGCTTGTAGACATGGGGATCGAGCCGTTCATGGTTGCGTCGTCCCTGTCGGCGATCCTGGCCCAGCGCCTCGTGCGCCGCATCTGCCCCCACTGCCGGGAGCCCTACACCCCCGAGCGGGAGTACGCCGGCATGACCCTCCCCCCCACCCTCTTTCGGGGACGGGGGTGCGAAAAATGCTTCGGCCTCGGCTCCTGGGGACGGGTCGGCATCTACGAACTCCTCCCCGTGGACGGGGAGATCTGCTCCATGATCATCCGACGGGAACCAGCGGGGACCATGAAGGAATACGCCGTCTCCCGGGGGATGCGGACCCTGCGGGAGGACGGCCTCGCCAAGGCGGCGGCGGGCATAACCACCATCGAGGAGGTCCTGCGGGTGACCCAGGAGGAGTATGCCGACCTTTCGGTATAGCGCCTATACGGCCGAAGGCCGCGACACCGCCGGCACCCTGGAAGCGGAAAGCCTCAAGGAGGCCCGCCAGCGGCTCAAGCGGGACGGGCTTTTCCCCCGGGAACTCTCCCCGGCCGACGAGGGGGAAACGGCATCGGGACGCCGCCTCTTCGGGGGACGCACCGGACTTGCGGAGATCGCCCTCATGACGCGGCGGCTGGCAACCCTTGTGGGCTCCCATGTGCCGATTTTCGAGGCGGTCACCACCCTCGGGGAGCAGGAAGGGGCGGGTGAGTTGAAAAAAGCCCTCGACCGCATCCGGGAGCGGCTGGCCGAGGGGGCAAGTCTGGCCCGGGCCCTCTCCCTGGAGCCGCGGCTCTTCAGCGAGAGCTACGTGGCCATGGTGGCGGCCGGCGAGGCGAGCGGCTCCCTCGAAACGGTGCTGGAAAAGCTCGCCCTCTTCCTGGAGGAGCAGCGGGCCATCCGGAGCAAGGTGACGGCGTCCCTGGCCTACCCGCTCCTCATGGTAGTCGTCGGGGGAGGGGTTATGCTCTTTCTTCTCACCTTCGTCATCCCCAAGATCGTCACCATCTTCGAGGACAACAAGGCGGTCCTCCCCTTCATCACCATCGCCCTCATCAAGACAAGCGCCTTTCTGCGCCACTTCTGGTGGGCGCTCCTGGGGCTCGCCGCCGGGGCAGCATTCCTCTACCGCCGCCTCATGACGACGGAAGGTTTCCGACTCCGGCGCGACCGGTGGCTCCTGCGGCTTCCCGTCGTGGGAGGGCTTATCCGGCACCTGATCCTCTCCCGCTTCGCCAAGGTCCTGGGGCTTCTGTTGGCCAGCGGCGTACCGGTCATCAAGGCCCTGGAGATCACCGCCCAGGTCCTCGTGAACCGGGTCTACCGGGGAGCCCTCCACGGCATCGCGACGGAGCTTGCCGAGGGGGGAAACCTGTCGGGGGCGCTGCGCAAGGGTTCGCTCTTTCCGCCGCTCCTGGTCCACATGGTGGCGGTGGGGGAAAAGGGGGGAGAGCTGGAAGAGATGCTGGCTAAGGTGGGGAATGCCTTCGAGCGGGAGTTCGACACCTCCGTCTCGGGGCTCATGGCGCTTCTGGAGCCCCTCCTCGTCCTCGCCATGGGGCTTGCCGTGGGGCTCGTGGTCCTGGCGGTGCTGCTCCCCATCTTCGAACTGAATCAGTTGGTCAGATAATGCAGACAGGAGGTTTTCCCGATATGAAACGCATCAACAACCGCGGCTTCACCCTCATCGAGATCATGGTGGTCATCGCCATCCTGGCGCTCCTGGCAGCCCTCGTGGCGCCGAAGATCATCGGCCGCTCCGACGACGCCAAGGTCACCGACACCAAGGTGCAGATCAAGAACCTGGAGACGGCCCTCAAACTCTACAAGCTGGATAACGGCGTCTTCCCCTCCACCGAGCAGGGACTGGCAGCCCTCGTGGAAAAGCCCACGGTGGGGCAGATTCCCAAGAACTATAAGGCCGAGGGGTACCTGGAGAGCAAGAAGGCCCCCAAGGACCCCTGGGGGAACGACTTCGCCTACCTCTCGCCAGGCGAACACGGCGACTACGACCTCTACTCCCTCGGCGCCGATGGCGTGAAGGGAGGAGAAGGGAAGAATGCCGACATCGAGAGCTGGAACCTCCAGTAGCAGGCGACCTTCGCCCCGGGGCTTCACCCTCATGGAGCTCCTGGTGGTTATCGCCCTCCTATCGCTGGTGGCAGTTATGGTGCTGCCGAAGCTCACCGTGAGCCAGACCATGGAGTTGAACCGGTCGGCCCGGCAGCTGGCGGCCACGATCCGCTACGTGCAGGACCGCTCCATCACGAGCAAGACCCCCCACCGGATGAGGCTTGAGCCCGGCACCGGCACGGTCCGGGTCACCCGGGTTCTCTCCGACGGCTCGGAGGGGTCGCCGGGGGAGAGCTTTCTGGAAAGGCCACTCCTGGCCGAAGGAGTCACCGTGGCCGACGTGAGCACCCCCCGGGGCGGAAAGGTGGTGTCCGGCGAGGCGGTGCTCCGGTCCGACATGGCCGGCCTCGGCGACTTCACCGTGATCCACCTGAAGGGGGAGAGGGATGCCGCCATGACCGTCATGGCCTACCCCTCCGGCAAGGTGACGGTTGCCGAGGGATACGTGGAGGAGCCCCAGTGAAGCCGCGGCCCCCATCACCGTGCAGCCGCGAAGGGGGGTTCACCCTCCTGGAGGTGATGATCGCCCTCGCCATCATGGCCGGCGTGGTCTTCACCGTCATCGGCGCGGTGAACTACCACCTGGCCATCGTGGAGCGGGACCGGCAGGAGACCGTGGCCGTCCTCCTGGCGCGGCAGAAGCTGGCGGAACTGGAGGAGGAAAAGGAGATTCCGGAGAAAAAGGAAGGAACCTTCGCCCCGGCCCGTCCCGAGTTCACCTGGGAGATGACCGCCGCGCCCACGGAACTGGCGAACCTGCGCCGGATGACCCTCTCCGTGTCGTGGGACAACAAGAAGCGGAGCGTTGCCCTTGTCCGGTACCTGGCCCCCTAGGATGATTCCACCCGTGCGCGGAAACAGCGGCTTCACCCTCCTGGAAGTCCTGGTGGCGATGTTGCTGCTCGTCATCGTGGCCGGCGCCCTCTACTCCAGCTACTTCACCGTGCTGCGGGCCCGGGAACGAAGTGCCGAGGGGAGCGAGCAGCGGCGTGAACTGCGGGGCACCCTCGACCTCCTGCGGCGTGAGATCGACGGTGCCTTCTACCGGACCGACGACAAGCGGCTCCGCTTCGTGGTGGAGGACCGGGACGTCTTCGGCAAGCCCGCCTCCACCCTGGAACTGGTGACCGTGGCCCCGCCATCGACGGAGGAGCGCCCCACCTCGGACCTGGTCCTGGTGAAATACGGGTTGAAGGAGAAGGAGCGGCGCCTCAGCCTCAGCCGGGAGGCCACGGATCTCTTCGGGAACATGAAGCCGATCCCCTATCCCCAGATGGAAGAGATCGAGGGGTTCCTCGTGGAGTGCTACGACAGCGGCAAGTGGGTCCGGAGCTGGAACACGGAGCTGGCGCCGAAGCTCCCGGAGCGGGTACGGATCACCCTCACCGTCAGGGACGGGGAGGAGAGCGCCGACTTCTCCGTCACAACCAGGCCGAGGCTGCGATGAAGAATCTCCGGGAAGAGCAGGGGTTCGCCCTCGTTCTGACGCTGGTGGTGACCGCCCTCCTGGTGGCGGTGGCAGTCGAGTTCATCCACGGGGTCTACGTGGATACGTCCCTGCAGCGCAACTTCGTGAACCTCCAGCAGGCAAGCCTCATGGCCGAGAGCGGCGCCAAGGGGGGGATCGCGCTCCTCCGAAGCCTGAGGCAGGGCGGTAACGCGACGGCCCTTCTCCAGTCCCTGGAGCGCCCCCTGGAACTGGAAGACGAAAAGGGGAAGGTCTCCGTCACCATCGAGGAGGAGAACGGCAAGCTCAACCTGAACGCCGTCTCTGAATTCCACGACCAAGCAAGGCGGCGGTTGCTGCGGCTCCAGGGGCTCCCCGAAGGGATAAGCGATGCCGTGGCCGACTGGACCGATGCTGATCAGGAGCCACGCCCTGACGGCGCCGAGGCCCCCTATTACCAAGCGCTCTCCGCCCCATACCTTCCCCGGGACGGGCGTATCGAGACCTTCGGGGAGCTGGGGCTCGTCTGGGGGCTCTCCCCGGCCCTCGTCCAGGGATTGAGCCCCTATGCCACCGTCTACGGCACCGACTGGTCCATCGACATCAACGCCGCACCGCTCCAGGTCCTCATGACGCTCCACGACGACATGACCGAAGAACTGGCCCGGGCCGTCGTGGAGCGGCGCCGCCAGAAACCCTTCGCAAGTATCGGAGAGCTCACCACAGTGCCAGGGATGGACCGGATCGCCAACTCACCCGGCATGCAGCTGGGGGTTAAAGGCTCCACCTACCGGCTCGTCTCCCGTGCCACGGTGGGCGAAGCGGTCCGGATCATCGAGGCAGTGGTGGGCCTCGACGGAATGCAGCCCACATACCTCTACTGGAGAGAGTATTGATGATCTACCAGATTCTCGAATGGACCGGCTCCGAGCTGGTTGCAAGCCGGTTCCTGCAACGCCGCAGCGAACTCATCTTCCAGGGGGCCGACAGCCGTCCCGCGGCAACCGAAAGCGAATTGGCCGAGGCCCTGCGGGATCTGGCCCCCGCCGGCAATGACTGCCGGGTTGCCCTTTCCCTCTCCCTGGCTCGCCTCTTCATGCGGGAGATGGTGCTTCCCATCCGGGACCGACGGAAACTGCGGGAGGTGCTCCCCCTGGAGCTCAGGGGGGAAACGGCCCTGGAAACCGACGAGCTGGCCTTTGCCGGCCTCCCCCTGGCCGGGGGAGAGGTCCTCGCCCTCTGGGTGAGGAAGCGGGAGCTGGCCGCCCACCTTGCGGCCGCCGCCTCGGCCGGCGCGGACCCGGAGGTCGTCTCCGCGGCCCCCCTCCACTGGGGCGAACTTCTTCCGACGGGAACCCGAGGGACCGTGGCCCTCACCGACGGCTCTGCCCTGGCCCTCTTCCGGGATGGGGAACCCCTCTTCTTCCGGGCCTTGATGGCGGGGGAGGATTGCGCACGAACCCTGGCACTGCTGGAAATGAGCAAGGGAATCTCCGTGGACCAGACGTACCACCTCGGTGCTTCAGAAGGTGAAAACGGCTCACCCCTCCCGGTGGAGGGAAGTCTTGCCACAGCCTTCGGCGGCGATGGGGGGGCAGCCCGCCGCCATGGCAGCGCCTGGGGCCTGGCCATGGCCATGCTCCGGGGAGAGGCGGTCGATTTCCGCGCCGGAGACCTGGCCTGGACAAAGGGGAAGGAAAAGGCGCGGCGCCAGCTCCGCCTCCCCTTGGCCCTTGCGGCACTCCTCCTTCTGCTCCTGGCCGCCGACGCTGGCATCCGCTACACCCTCGTGAAGCGCGACCTGGTCTCCCTCGACACCTCCATCGGCGCCATCTATCGCGAGGTATTTCCCGGACGGAAGAAGGGGGTTGACGAGGCGGCCGAGATGCGGGCCGAGCTCCGCAAGCTTGGCGCCGGTGGGGGGAAAAGCCAGGTGCTGGAGACCCTGAACCGGCTCGCCGCTGCCAAGGGGGACGACATCATCGGCCTCTACGAGGTGGAGATCGACGGGGGTCAGGTGCGGCTCAAGGGGGACGCCCGCTCGACCCAGGCCGTGACCGACTTCAAAAACCGCCTGGCAGCCATGCTCGCTCCCGCCGAGGTGGGCCAGATCACATCGAGACCCGACGGCACCGTCACGTTCGCCCTCCGGGGAACCATGAAGGAGGGGGGCCAATGACCGCATTCGACCGCATCCGCGACGCCTACGGGGCCATGGACAGCCGGACCCGGCTCCGCTGGGGGTACGCCCTCATGGCCATCCTGGCCCTGGCCGTGGCCTTTTCAGCCTTCCACGACCGGATCGCCCTCCTGGAAAAGAAACGGATCCGCCGCGAGGCCGACCTGGTGGAGATGATGGGGCTCAAGAACAGCGTTCGCGAGGCCCGGTCGGTCTCCCAACGGCTCACCAACCGCCTGGCGGCCACCCGTGGAGATGAAACCCCCGCCAGGATCGTTGAGGAGACCGGGATCAGGGGGAAATCGACCCGGATCACCCCCATGAAGGGGGAGGAACGGGGAGGCTTTGTGGAGGACGCCGCCGAGGTGAAGATCGAGGGGCTCACGGCCAACGAGGCGGTGAACCTCCTCCATCGGCTCGAAAAGGGACCCAGGCCGGTGGTCGTGAAAAAGGCCCTCCTCCGGACCCGCTTCGATGACCCCGCCCGCCTCGACCTGACCCTCACCGTAGCGCTCCTGCGGCAGGCCCCGGGGGCCCGATGACCCTTAACCGCCTCCTCCGCTGGGGTGCCGCCATCGTCGCCGGCATCCTCATGACCGTCACCTTTACGGTCATCCTCGTCCCCTCCCGGGAGGTGGAAGGGATCGTGGAGCGGCTCCTGGCGCGAGAGGGATACACCTTCCACGCGGCCCGCTTCGGCAAGGCCTTCCCCCTGGGGATTGCGGCACGGGGTGTCACCATCGCCACCGACCAGGGACCGGTTCTGCAATTTGACCGGATCACGGCGCGGCTGGCCCTTCTCCCCCTCCTGGCGGGCAAGGTGGTTCTCACCGGGAACGCCGCCGTGGGCCCCGGCCGGATCAGCTGCTCCTACCTCCCCCGCCATGACGGCAAGGGGTCCGTCGAAGCCCGGGGGATTCGGCTGGAGGATATCCCCTTTTTCAAGACCGTTGCCGGCGCCGACATGAAGGGGCTCCTGACAGTGGACGCCTCCTTCGCGGGGACGGGGCCCCGGACATCCGGCCAACTCCGCCTGGAGGTCAAGGGGGCCGACGTGCGTGGCGTGGTAATCGGAGGGACCCCCCTCCCCGACGCCACCTACGACACGGTCCGGGGCATGGTCCGCATGGGCTCCGGCCGGGCCACCCTCGACAGCTTCACCCTCCAGGGCGCGGACCTCTACATCCGCCTCAAGGGGAATTTCCCCCTCGTCACACCTCCCGGCGCCTCCCCCCTCAACCTGACCCTGGAGCTGATGCCGCAGCCCCCGTTCCTGGACCGGCAAAAGCTTGTCTTCGCCCTCCTCGCCAAGTACCTTGCCACCCCCGGCCACTACCAGCTGCCGATCCGCGGTACCCTGGCAAAACCGCTCCTGCAGTAGGCCACACCGCCATGACGTATCCCGTTGAAAAATAATGATTAAACATGGCAAAAGGTGAATCCGATGGTACCATTACAACACTAGCAGAGGCGAATCGCCCGGGACACGGATCATGAAAAAACTCTCCGATTATATTGTACTCTGTACCTGCGGACTGACGCTGTTCATGGTCCTGTTCATCTACCTCCTTGTTTCGCTGGGGTATGAGCAGATCGTGGAACACCGGGCGGAAAAAAATGCCAAAACCATCTCGGACATGACCTTCAACTCCCTGTATCAGGTCATGAGGAAGGGATGGTCACAAAAGGACGTCGCGGAATTCCTCGACAGCAACCGGCGACTCTTCAGCAGCACCAACACCAACGTCGTCATCTACCAGAGCGAGGCGCTCGCCGCCCACTATGGCCGCACCTATGACGCAAAGCCGGACCAGCGTGTCCGCGACGTCTTCGCCACGGGAACGACGGGAAGCTTCCGTACGGACTCAATCATCAGGCATGTGTACCCCCTCACCGCATCGGCTGAATGCCTCGGCTGCCATTCCACTTCCCGCAGCGGCGAGGTGCTGGGGGTCATCGACTCCCGCATCGACATCGCCCAGGAACTGCAGGAGACCCGCCGCAAGATCATTCTGTTTCTTGCCCTGATCGCCCTGCTTCCCCTTTCTGCCTCCTTTTTCCTGGCGCGGGCTTTCAGCAACCGCGTGAACCGGTCAGTGACCGACCTGCAGAACCGCATCGAGGGGGTAAACAGGGTCAGCGACCTGAAGGTACTGGAGCTTCAGGACATGCAGTTCGGCTTTGCCGAATTCTCCGACATGTTCGCCGAGACGAAGAAGATCATCGGCAAGCTCCGGGACGTGGCCATCGACAAGGACGTTCTTGAGTTCGAGGTAAAGCTCCTGGAGCGGTTCATCATCACCTCCGAGGTGGTCAAGGACTGGAAGGCCCATGTCAACCATATCCTCATCGAAATCAACGCCATCATGGACACCTATTTCTTTTTCTCACTTTTCATGGTGAACGATGAGTCTTACGATATCGAGGTATTCTGGCGCAATACCCCCAGCGATCAGCTGAAGGAGGTTTTCGAGACGATCGTGCGGAGCCAGCTCGCCAAGAATCCCCGCTTCCAGCACGTCGAAAATCTGCACATTATCCATAACATCGCACTCCCCCTGTCATCCCTCCCGCTGCTCAAGGAGGAGGATATCGAGCTGCAGACCAAGTCGCTCTTCCTGGAGGCTCCGCAGATCGGCGGCATCGTGGGGATCGGCGTCATCTCCGAGCTCGGCAAGCATCCCGCGCGCGCACTGGTGATCGAGAGCATCCTTGCAACGCTCCTCAACGTGGTCGGTTCGGTAAAGGCCATCTACAAGTACACCAAGGATCTCGAATTCTACTCGACCCGCGACCCCCTCACCAACCTCTGCAACCAGCGGGTCTTCTGGGAACTGCTCAACAACGAGATCGACCGGGCATCCCGGCACGACTACAACTTCGCCCTGCTTCACATCGACATCGACAACCTCAAGATCGTCAATGACTCATTCGGGCACGCGTTCGGCGACCGCATCCTGCAGGGAATCAGCGAGGTAGTGACAACAGGGATCCGGAGAGGAGATATTCCCGCCCGCTATGGGGGAGACGAATTTACGGTGATACTTCCCGAAGCGGACGGTCAGCAGGCATATCTGGTGGCGCAGCGGATCATGGACGACCTCAGGGGAATATCCTTCGAACTTCCCGATGGCGGCACGCTGAAAGCCAGCGTCTCCATCGGCGTTTCCCTGTTCCCCACCCATGCAAAAACCGCCAAGGAACTCTTCATGATGGCCGACAATATGCGATACAAGGCCAAGTCGTCGGGGAAAAACCAGATCGCCATTCCGACGGACGATGACCTTGCCGAAGTGTACCGGATGATCGGCGAGAAAAATGTCATGATAATGAAAGCCATCGAGGAGCGGCGGATCGTTCCCTACTTCCAGCCCATCGTCAACGTCGCCACCGGAGTGGTGGAGGCCCACGAGGTCTTGATGCGGATAACCCAGCCGGGCAAGGTGACCTGCGCGGAAGAGTTCGTCGGCATTGCCGAGGCCATGGGGGTCATCACCAAGATGGATTATCTCCTGATGGAAAAGGTCTTCGAACAGGTCAGCCACACCGCTTACCGGGGCCATCTCTTCATAAACATTTCACCCAAGGCCCTTATCCTGAATGAATTCATCCCGACCGTACGCAGGCTGACCAAGGAGTATCGCATCGACCCCTCACGGATCGTCTTCGAAATAACCGAGCGGGAAACCGTCAAGAATGTCACCCTGCTGGAGCGCTTTGTCCTTGACCTCAAGTTCGAGAACTACAAGTTCGCCATCGACGACTTCGGCTCGGGCTTTTCGTCGTACCAGTACCTGAAGCGCTTCCCGGTGGATTTCATCAAGGTCGAGGGGGATTTCGTCAGGGGGATGACCGGAGCAAGCGGCGTGGACGTATCCATAGTGAAGAGCATTGCCACCCTTGCCAAAGGGCTCGGCATAAAGACGGTGGGAGAATACGTGGAGAGCGAGGATGTTCTCAAGGCCGTCGAAGAGGTTGGCCTTACCTATGCCCAGGGGTTCCATGTAGGGGTGCCGTCCCCTGAGCTGGTCATCGATGCACGCCTGGGCATAGGTGATAGCTGATCAGGGCGCCTTAAGGGACACGCGCCTCCCCCCTCAATGGGGCCTCGTCCGAATGGCTTAGACCCCATCAATTGTGATCCCTCTATGCCGACGTGAGCTGAATCCTTCCCGCCACATCCCGAAAGAAGTCATGGGACCAGATGGCGAGCATCTGCGGGTCTTTGACGAAGGGTACAACATCCCGGCGCGCCTGGTCCACATCGAGCCAGTCGATCGCATCGCAACTGCCCCACACGCTCCACGACGGGGGGATGGGAGTAGTAGAAGGCCGCGTAGAGGGGGTGGGGATGGAGGTTGGAGAGGTTCTCAGTGGAGAGCTTCACCAGGGCCGAGGCCAGGGCCTCCGGGTCGCCCGTGATGTCGGTGGCGAACCGGTCCGCCTCCCGCTCGTGGCGGCGGGAGAGCCAGCTGGAGAGGGGAGTGAAGGGGAAGGAGACGATGGAGCCGAGGAAACCGAGAATGACGAGCCGGGCCGCGAAGGAGGCGTCATCCAGGCCGAGAAGGCCGGGAAGCCCATCCCATCCCGTGAGTTTCCAGGCGAGCCACGCGGCGGCAAGGGCGCCCGCTTCGGTGAGGATCAGGCGCTGCCGGATATGCCCCTTCTTCCAGTGGCCGATCTCGTGGGCAAGGACCGCCAGGATCTCCCGGTGGCTCATCTGGCGGATGAGGGTGTCGTAGAGGACGATCCGCTTCACCCGGCCAATGCCGGTGAAGTAGGCGTTGGAGTGGCGGCTGCGCCGGGAGGCGTCCACCTTCATGACCCGGCTGACCGTGAGCCCGGCCCGCTCGGCCATGGCGCGGATCTCATCCTCCAGCCCCTCCTCGGTGACCGGCTCGAACCGGTTGAAGAGGGGTTCAATGACGTAGGGGGAGAGGTACATGAAGGTGAGGGAGACCAGGGCGAAAAACCCCCAGACCCAGAGCCACCAGAAATGGGTGCTCCACTGCACGAGGGCAAAGGACCCGGCCACCAGAAGCCCGGACAGCACCACCGCGATGAGGGTCGACTTTGCCAGGTCCGAAAGCCAGAGGCCCGGGGTCGTGGCGTTGAAGCCGTAGCGGACTTCGAGGCGGAAGGTGCCGTAGAGGTCGAAGGGGATGCCGAGTATGGTCTGGATCAGGGTGAGGCCCAGGAAGAAGAGGACCCCGGAGAGGACGAAAGAATCGGCCAGGGTTGCGACCCACCGGTCATAGGCCGGCAGGAGCCCGCCGAAGAGGAAAACGAGGAGAAGGCCAGCGTCGAAGAGGGACTCCGCCAATCCCAGGCGGCTCTGGTCCAGAGTGTAGGAGACGGTCCTTCGGAGGGTTTCCGGCTCCACCGCCCCCTCGAAGCCGGGAGGAACGGTGGAGCCGTGCTGTTTCAGATGGCGGAGATTCAGCGCCCGCAGGAACAAGCCGGCGCCGAGGGTAACGAGATAGGCCAGGATGACGATGGCGGTCATGGAGAGAAAGAGGCCGTCAGCGCTTCACGGCCCCTTCTTCGATGATGACCTGGTACCGATAGCCGCCGCCGAAATCCTTGTCCTTGCGGAGGGTGCCGGTGACGGTCACCACATCCCCCACGGCCGGGAGGTCCTGGCTTGTGGCGGTCAGGTCGTGGGTCCCCTTCGTGGCGTCACCGCTTCCGTCCTGGAGATGGATCCAGTTCTTCCCCATGATGCCGGCTGACACCTTGGTGACCTTCCCCCGCACGGCCACGGGCTTCCCGTCGAGGGCTCCCTTCTGCCCGTAGACCTCGGCGATGGTGCGGGCGTCGGGGCCGGCGGCCTTCTCCACCGTCACCTTCTCGGTCGGCGCGACCACGGCCCCCGTGCTTCCCGGAGAGCTCTTCCCCGCCGTGCTCTCCGCCGCCACGGCCAACCCCTCGGAGAAATAAATGCTCTCGAAGGTGCGCTTCAGGGCCTTGCTGGTGAAGTTCCTCATCTCCATTCCCGGCTTGAGGGAAATCTCGCGCCCCGCCTCGACGGGGGTTTCCGGAATGGCCGCCCAGGTCTTCTTTCCGTCCCGTTCGAGCAACAGGTAGGTGTAACCGCCGCTCGGAAAGGTCTCCACCACCTTTCCCGCCAGAGGTGCGGGGGCGGGCGCTACGGCCCCCCCCATGGCCTCGCCGGGGCCGAAGGCATGGGCACCAAGCGGTAACGAGAGGGCAAGGGCAAGGGCTGAGAGGCTAAGGGTTCGTTTCATTCGATGGACTCCTCGTGAAATTGTTGGCCGGTCGCTGGTGGACACGTTGAACTGTTTAAGACTACCCGGTTCCTGGGTAAGTGACAACCCCCTTCTTCCGGGGGCCTCCCTTCCCGGCAGGGGTGTGGGCCACGGCGACAGGGCGAACCCCCGTCACGTCATCAGGATCTTGCTTTTCAGGATGAGAACCTCGAAGGCCAGTACCCCCTTGCGGGCAATACCCTGGAGGGCTTCAAGCCGAGCGCCCAGGAGGTCCAGCTTTCCCGCGGCGCAGAGTATCGTCACCACCCGGTTGTTCATGGCCATGGGGACGAGGAGCACCCCCTCGGGCTCGCCACCCCCCAGGGCAGCCAGCAGTCTCATGTTTGCCGGCGTAGGGACCACGGCTCCCCGGTAGACCGTCTTCCCCCGGACCACCGCCTGCACGGCCGACGGTTCGTCGAAGCGAATCCGCAGCTCGTCGAACCGCGGAACCGGCTCGCCCCCCCCAACGGCCATCCACCCCGCCACGGTATCCCTGGCGACGAGGAGCAGCGCAACGCGGTCGAACTCCTGCCCCACGTAACCCACCAGGGCCCTCGCCACCGCCTCCCGGTCGGGGGCATCGGCCAGGGCGCGGGACAGCGAGTCGATGGTGTACTGCTGGGCAGCCTCGACCCGGACGTCAACCCCGGCCGCATCCTCCCACGGGAAATGTTCCTCCCCCTCGACGGAAAGCGTCGAAAAGTCGACCACCTCCCGCGAGGCAGCTCGCGCCACGTCGACGGGGTTGGGCCGGTAGCCACAGGCCTTCCTTCCCCCCAGCTCCTTCGACACCGGCAGATACCGAAGCTCCCGCCTGATGTCGTAGTACTTTTCCAGGGCCATCTGGAGCCTGATCTCCGGGGCGACCAGCGGCACGATGACAAACCCGGTCCGGAAGGCGATCTGATCGATGGCCGGAAGGTCGGACGGATCGGCCATGACGAGAAAGAGCCGCCGGTTCTCCAGCCTGAGGGGGATAATCCGGAACTGCTCCACCATCTCAAGCGGCACGAGCTCCACGACGGAGGGGGGGATATTCATCAGTTCTTCGGGGTCGACGCGGGGCACCCGCAGCTTCTCGCTCAGGACCCTGGCCAACTCCTCCTCTTCGATACATCCCATCTCGATGAGGTTGGTCCCGAGCCGGCCCCCAAAGATGACCTGGCTCTTGAGGGCCTCATCGAGCTGGGCCGACGTGATCCGGCCGGCCTTGACCAGCATTTCTCCAAGTCTGAGCGCCATGATGTGAGTTCATCCTCCTGATTATGCGCCGCTGTGGCGCATCATTGCGATGGCGACAGGTCCTTCCGCCGCCAGAACCCTAGCGTGCCGGCGACACCACTGGAGCAGCGGGCGCCTGCGGAGCTGCCGGCGCCACCGGTGCAAGGGGGACCGCCGGTACCCGCGGTGCCGGTTGCTCACGCAGCACCGATGGCAGACCGTCGCTGACCCGGTCCACCCCGTCGGCCTGGGTGAGAGACCAGACGCCCCCCACGGCGCCCCCGTCGTAACCGCCCGGAGGAAAAGCCCCCTGCACCCCGACCGGAGCCGTCCGCTGCACCCCGGTCATGGCGCCATCAACCACGACGACGGCCAGGGCACAGAGAGAAAAGCCCAGATAGAGATTTCTCACCGCCGGACTTCTGCAGGCCGTCAGGTTGTAGGCCAGGGAAAAGAGGGCCGGGACAAGGGCCATCTCCGCCCCGTAGGTCCACGCGCGGATCGTCACCCCAAACCGGGCCGAGGCCAGCAGGGCACAGACGAGCACCACGGCGCAGAAAACGAGATTCGGGACCGACCGGAAAAAGCTGACGGCTGTTCGCGGCAAACCGCACCGGTCGCCGCCCTGCACGGATGGCTGCCCCGTTAGGTCTCCTGACGCGAGGGAGGCATGGTATGCCACAATTGACCGATGGGCCTCGATGACAAGACGCAACCGCTCCTCGGCCCGCCGTTGCATTGCAGGGTCAGCGGAAAACCGGTCGGGATGCCACGCGGAAACCTGATCCCGGAAGGCGCGTTTCACCTCCGCGGGAGTCGCGTCGGGTTTCAGCTGTAACAGGTCAAAATAATGGTGCATATCACTCATGAAACATAAACCGGCTCATCCCCATCGGCCGAAAACAGATTGCCCGCAACTGATTCTGCAAAACAAGGGCCAATACAGCCCGACATTTCACGTCCGGCATCTTTTGCACTGACCAAAAAGTGCTATACTCATCACCATACTACACACCTGCCGCAGCCATGGAAGGTACGGGAGAACCATCACTGATCCCGGCAGATTGTGGCAACCATGGTCAGGCAGCGAAAGGGAGGCGACATGACAGGACGTGAGATTGAAAAGGAGATCCGTGACGGGAAAACGAGTGACCAGCTGTTCATCAAGTGGTGGCGGAAGGAGAACGACTTCATCGACTGCGAACTGGTTGACACGTTTCTTGCCAGCGTGGGGAGCGGTGACGAGTTCGAAGGATATGAGCTCCTGACCATGGACCAGATGTGGGAGGCGCTCAAGGGATTCGATCCCACAGGGGTGTCGCGGGGAGAGAAAGAGGGCCAGGAGGTGATTTTCTGGGAGCAGACACTGGCCGACGGCACCACGAAGAACCGGATTTGCCCCTACACCCCCGACTCGCTCATCTCGATCTATGATGCAGTCACCAAGGGGAACCCGGTGGACTGACCGAGCTGCTGCTACGGCGCGGCAGTGGGAATTTTCGGTTTTTCTTCCTCGGCCGCGTCGTCTTCCTCGACGAAACCGTAGAACTCCTCGATCACCCTCTGACGCTCGACGCCGCTTGCGGTGGCCGGCAGCTCGGCGCGGACCAGGGAATCGATGTCGATCTTGCGGAAATTGAGCCCGATCCCCTCGTCGGTGGCCCTCACCACGCTGGCCTCAAGGCTGAAAGAAAGTTCCGACGACGACCCGTGGAAGAACATGGCCACATCTACCCTCTCGTGGAGGGGGACCTTCTGATCGGTCCTGACAAAGAGCCCTTTAAGGCTCAGATTCTCCACCTCGCCCCGAAACGTCACGTCCCGGTGACGGACAAGCGCCTCGGTCCGCAGGTCAACCCGCTCGAACTTTCTCTTTTCCACCCGATGTCCTCCCTTGGTCACTCAATGCATTACACTTCGTATCGACGGGCACGGCGCAATCTTTAGCAGAAAAAGGAAAAAGTCCGCCGGCAGAGGTGGTTTTTGTTGCCGTTAATCCATCCTAACAGAAAAGCCCCGGCCGAGACAACGCAAATCCCCAAAAAAAGCCGTCAAAATCCTCCTTTATAGCGGAGGTACTTGGCCACCTGGTTGTATCCCTGCTCGAAGAGAAATTCCTTTTCCGTGGAACTGAGGGAGAACGAGAGGGGGGAGACCGTGCCACAGTGGATGGTGATGGTATCCTTCCACCTCCCCCCCTTGAGGAACTCCCGGTCCATGGCGCCATAAAAGATGGAGAGGAGGTCGGCGCCGTAACGCCGCAGGCTCAGGACCGACGAGGTTGGCCGGCTCAGGCTCCGCTTGGCAAAGGTCTTGATGGTGAGGGTTCGGCCCGCGTCGGAGCACTGGGTTTCGATGACGCCCGCCATGAGGGACCCGTCGATGAAGACATGGTCCCGCCCCCGGTGGAAGTACCTCTTCCAGGCGAAAACGAGAGGGATCCCCATGGAGAAGCGGACGGCGGCGGACGCCTTCAAGTCGGGGTGATTGTCGCCGCAGAGGAGATGGGGGGCATGGTTGAGAATGTCCGTGGCGATGATACCGAGGGGAATGCGGAACCCGTCGCCAAGGCGCTTCCCCTCCAGCTTCTCATCCAGCCACCGCTCCAGGGCGTCCCCCCGGCAGACCCCCATGCCGGCCAGGGCGCCCCGGGCCGAAAAGTCCCGAAACGCCCCGATGTCGGTATCGAGGGAAAGGCGGTGGATCTCCTCGGGAGAGAGCCCCGCAGCGTAGAGGGCGGCAACGACGCTCCCGGACGAGGCGCCGATAATCCTCCCCACGGGAATACCCAGCTCCTCCACGGCCTTGAGGGCGCCGATGAAGGCGGGGTAGCGGCTTCCGCCGCCAAGGAACATGAGGGTCACCGGACCGGTATCCGAAACGGAGTTTGTTGCGTGCTGGTTGTTCATGGCGCTCCCAATAGAAACAGGGTTGAAGTGGCTGCGTTCCCGGCGGCGACAGGTTCAGCAGATGCGGGGGAGCTGCTCGCCGGCAAGCATCTCCACGGCCCGCATGCCGCCAACGGAGGTTTCCATCTGCACCCGGCCACCGCCGTCGGCCACGGAGCCGATGATGGCGGCATCCTTTCCGAGGGGATGCCCCTTGATGCAGGCCAGGACCCGCTCGGCGGCCTCGGGGGCCACCACGGCCAGGAGCTTCCCCTCGTTGGCCACGTAAAGGGGATCGAGCCCGAGGATCGAGCAGACCCCCTTCACCCCACCGTTGAGGGGGAGGGCCGCCTCCCGCAGCGTTATGGTCTTATCGGACTGGAGGGCGATTTCCTTGAGGGTCGTGGCAACGCCCCCCCGGGTCGGGTCCCGCAGGACGTGGACCGCGTCGCCCCCGGCGGCGATAATCTCGGCCACGAGACCGTTCAGGGCCGCGCAGTCGCTCCGGATATCGGTCTGGAGGTCGAGCCCTTCCCGCTTCGCCATGACGGCGATACCGTGGTCGCCGATGGTGCCGTTGATGATGACCGCGTCGCCGGCCCGGGCGTTGGCGCCGGAGATGGCGAGATCGTGCTCCACGGCCCCGATGCCGGAGGTGTTGATGAATATCCGGTCGGCCTTGCCCCGGGGGACCACCTTGGTGTCGCCGGTGACGATCCGCACGCCGGCGGCATCGGCCGCCTCCCGCATGGAGGCGAGGATCTCGGCCAGCTCGGTCCGGCTGAACCCCTCTTCGATGATGAGGCCGGCACTGATGAAGAGGGGGCGGGCCCCCATCATGGCCAGGTCGTTCACGGTGCCGTTCACCGCCAGGCACCCGATGTCGCCGCCGGGAAAGAAGATCGGATCAACCACGTAGGAATCGGTGGTGAAAGCAAGCCGCTGGCCCCCATGCTCCACCACCGCCGCGTCGTTCTGCCCGGCGAGGGAAATGCCCGAAAGGGCTGGGATAATGAGGTCGTCCAGGAGCTGGTGGGAGAGCTTCCCGCCGCTGCCGTGGCCCAGAAGGATCAGGTCTTTGTTCACAGGATTCTCCGGCTTGTGTATTTCTTGGTTCTAAACACCACTGCGCATCACCGCCCGTACTTGTAGGCCGCCGCGCAGGTCCCCTCGGAAGAAACCATGCAGGCCCCCACGGGGGACTCGGGGGTGCAGGCCTTCGCAAAGAGGGGACAGTCGAAGGGGTTCACCTTTCCCTTGAGGATCTCGCCGCAGAGGCACCCCGCGTGCTCCTTCGTCTCCTCAACCTCGACGGGAATCGCCTTTTCGGCGTCGAACGACCCGTAGGCGTCGGCGATCCGCAGACCGCTCCCGGGAATGACCCCGATGCCGCGCCACGGGGCGTCGAAAGGGGTGAGGACCTCGGCGATGACCTCCTGGGCCTTCCGGTTCCCCTCCCACTTCACCACGCGGCTGTACTGGATCTCCACCCGGGACGCGCCTTCCACCACCTGGCGGGCCAGCATCTCCACCCCCTGCATGACGTCCACCGGCTCGAAGCCGGTCACCACGCAGGGGACCCCGCACTCTTCCGCCAGGAACCGGTAGGCGTCGGCACCGATGACGACGCTCACGTGGGCCGGGCAGAGGTAGCCGTCGATCTTCAGTTCCGGGTCGCTGGAGAGGACCTCCATGGGAATCGGGATCGTCTTGTGGGCGGCCAGCACATAGTAGTTGCCGAGCCCCTGCTTCTTCGCGGCCAGGATGCTCCCGCCGATGGCCGGGGCCGTGGTCTCGAAACCGACCCCCAGGAAGACGACTTTCCTGTCCGGATTCCTGGCCGCCAGGGCCACGGCGTCCAGGGGGGAGTAGACGATCCGGATGTCGGCCCCCTTGGCCCGCTCCTCAATGAGGGAGGAGGACGAGCCGGGAACCCGGACCATGTCACCGAAGGTGGCGACGATGACGCCGGGGAGCCGGCAGAGGGCCACGGCCCGGTCCACGTAGTCGTTGGGGGTGACGCAGACGGGACACCCCGGCCCGGAGATGAGCCGCACCTGGGGGGGGAGGAGGCTGCGGAGCCCGTACTGGTAGATGGCCATGGTGTGGGTGCCGCAGACCTCCATGAAGGTCATGGGCTCGGTGCGGCCCGCCACGAGCTCTCGTATCCGGGCGGCAAGGCCGAGCACGATAGCCTTGTCGCGGAATTCGTCCTGGTAGTTCACGCCATGTCCTCCAGCTTGAAAACCTCTCTCATAAGACGCAGCGTCTCCTGCGCATCCTCCTCATCCAGCCGGGAGATGGCAAAGCCCGCATGGACGATGACAAAATCCCCCACCGTCACATCCTCGTCGAGGAGCATGAGGCTCGCCTCTTTCCTCACTCCGTCGATCTCGGCAACGATGTCGCCGTCGCCGACGCTGACCACCTGCATGGGTACTCCGAGACACATGGTTCTATTCTCCTTTTCGTGCTGCGTAGCCTGCGACAACCGCCTGCCCCAGGGCCAGCCCCCCGTCGTTGGGGGGAACGAGCCGATGGGTGTAGACGTGGAAACCCCCATCCGACAGGGCCTGGACGACCCCTTCGGTCAGGAGTTTGTTCTGGAAAACGCCCCCCGAGAGGACCACCCGGTCCAGTCCGTCAAGGGCGCGGATTTCACTGCACAGATCCGCCGCCGCCAGGGCAATGGTATTGTGGAAACCACGGGCCATCTCCGCCCCCGGTCGACCTGCCACCAGATCCTCCACCAGTGCCCGGACCATCAGCCGGAAATCGATCTCGGCAACACCGGTGCGGCGGACAATGGCAAAGGGATAGGCAAACATCGTGCCGCTCCCCTCGGCCAGGGCCTCCAGCTCCATGGCCGCCTGCCCCTCGTAGGAGACCCGACCCCGCAGCCCCATGAGGGCCGCCACAGCATCGAAGAGCCGGCCGCAGCTGGAGGTAAGGGGAGAGTTGATCCGCCGTTCCAGCATCTGGAGATAGAGTTTGCGCTCGCCCCCGTCGATCTCACCGAGCCACGGAAGGGGAAGGTCGAAGAGTCCGGCGCCGAAGGCATCGTGGAGATGGGCCAGTGCCATCCGGAACGGTTCCTTCACCGCCGCGTCGCCGCCGGGAAGGGGCACCTGCCGGAAGTGGCCGGCCCGCCGGCAACCGTCGTACCCCCCCACCAGGAATTCTCCCCCCCAGACGGTGCCGTCCGTGCCGTAGCCGGTGCCGTCGAAAATGACGCCGATGACCTGGCCATCGAGGCCGTTCTCGGCCATGCAGGAGGCCAGGTGGGCGTGGTGGTGCTGCACCGCCACCCGGCGGAGCTCCCCGAACCCCTCGGCAAAGGCCGTGGAAAGGTAGTCGGGGTGGAGGTCGTGGGCCACGACGGCGGGAGTTATCTCCAGGAGACCCTGGAGATGTGCGGTCGTCTCCGCCAGGGAGGCGAAGGTGGCGGCGTTTTTCAGGTCACCGATGTGCTGGCTCATGACGGCCCGGTCCCCCCGGGCGAGGCAGACGGTCCCCTTCAGCTCGGCCCCCACGGCGAGGACGCCGGGAACCTCCACGGGGAGCCTGACCTCCCGCGGCACGTACCCCCGGGAGCGGCGCAGGAAAAGGGGATTCCCCCGGAAGACCCGGATCACCGAGTCATCGGCGCGGGTATGGATCTCCCGGTCGTGGACCAGGAAGAAATCGGCGATTGCCGCGAGCCGCTCCCGGGCCTCGGCGTCCCGGTAGGCGATGGGCTCGTCGGAGAGGTTGCCGCTCGTCATGACCAGGCCCGTGAACCGGTCCCGCAGGAGCAAGTGATGGAGCGGCGCGTAGGGGAGCATGGTCCCGAAGTAGCCGTTGGACGGGGCCACCAGGGGAGAGACAGGGTTGTCGGGCCGCTTGCGCAGGAGCACGATGGGGTGCTCGGGGCCAGCCAGGAGCCGTTCCTCCACGGCATCGGAGAGGGCGAAGATCCGCACCGCCGCTAGGTCGGGGGCCATGAGGGCGAAGGGCTTCTCGTCCCGGGCCTTACGGCGGCGCAGTTCCCGCACCGCGGCATCGTTCAGGGCGTCCGCAGCCAGGTGGTAGCCGCCGACCCCCTTCACGGCAAGGATCTTCCCTTCGGACAGGAGCGCCCTGGCCGTTTCCACCGGGTCCCCTGGGAGTTCCCGATCGTCGGCGTCCACGAGCCTGAGCCGGGGCCCGCAGGCGGGGCAGGCAAGCGGCTGGGCGTGGAAGCGGCGGTCCCGGGGGTCCTCGTACTCGGCCCGGCAGGCTGCGCAGAGGGGGAAAGGGGCCATGGTGGTGTTGGGGCGGTCGTAGGGGATGGCGGTGATGAGGGAGTAGCGGGGGCCGCAGTTGGTGCAGGTGATGAAGGGGTAACGGTAGCGGCGGTCGGCCGGGTCGAAGAGTTCCCGGAGACAGTCGGGGCAGACGTCGCCGTCGGGGGCCACCCGCACCGGGCCGGTGCTCCCCTCGCTGTCGAGGATGGTGAAGGCGGTGTCCCCCTTCGGCGAAATCTCCCCGGTGACGACCGAGGCGATGACGGCCAGGGGTGGAGCCTCTCCCTCAAGGTCGGCAACGAAGGAGTCGAGGCGCGGGGCATCCCCCTCAGCCTCCATGACCACGCCGGCGGTGGTGTTCTTCACCCATCCGGTGATGCCGTGGCGCTCCGCAAGGCGAAAGACGAAGGGGCGGAAGCCGACCCCCTGGACGATCCCCTCGATGGTTATCCTGATTCGCCTGACGTCAGTCATGCAATGATACGCGGGATTACCCCTTCACCGCGGCGATCCGCCCGGCGAGCCAGCCATACCAGGCGTCCATCCCCTGGCCGGTGCGGCTCGAGATCTCGAAAATGGTGATATTCGGGCTCACCCGGCGGGCCATCTCCTTACACTTCTCCACGTCGAAGTCCACGTAGGGTAGGAGATCCACCTTGTTGAGGAGCATCACGTCGGCGACGTGGAACATGTTCGGGTACTTGAGGGGCTTGTCCTCCCCTTCGGTGGTCGAGAGAACAACCACCTTGTGGTGCTCCCCCAGGTCGAAGGAGGCGGGGCAGACCAGGTTACCCACGTTCTCCACCAGGAGGAGATCCAGGTGGTCCAGAGCGAATTCTTCCGCCGCGTGGGCCACCATGTGGGCGTCCAGGTGGCAGCCGGCACCGGTGTTGATCTGCTTCACCGGCACGCCGGTGGCGGCGATGCGGATGGCATCGTTGTCGGTCTGCTGGTCCCCCTCGATGACGGCGCAGCGATACCGGCCGCCCAGGTCCTTCAGGGTCCGCTCCAGGGTCGTGGTCTTTCCCGAACCGGGGGAGCTCACGAGATTGAGGACAAAGATCCCCTTGGCGGCGAAGAGCGCCCGGTTTCCAGCGGCATAGCGGTTGTTCCGGGCGAGGATGTCGATTTCGACGGCGATTTTCCGTGCCTCTTTCCCCTCGCCCTGGTGATGATGATGGTGACGGCCGTGGCCGTGGTGATGGTGATCATGGGTGTCGGTTTCGCAACCGCAGGTGGTACACATGGTTCGGGGTCGCCTCCTGTCCTTGATGGCGTGAATGGAACGTGACGAGAGAAAATAGCTATACCTCACCACAACTTACGGTCGAGCCTATAGTATTGGATGAAAAAGGTCAAGCCTCCTGCCACACCCCGTTGTGCCGTACCGCCAAACCTCCCTTCGGGTTTGTTTTGCCCGCTCTTTGTGCTATGCTTGTCTCTATTCTTTTATGGTTCCCCATCTCGCCACGGAGTTCGACCCCATGCGTACAGCACCCCTTCTCCTCGTTGCCCTGTCAGCCTTCATGATCACCGGATGCGCCATGTTCATGTCCTGGAAGAGCATTCCCCCCCCGGGAGGCTGCGACCAGTGCCACTCGATCCCCATCAGTACCAACTGGCAGGTGACCTACCAGGCGGCGATCCTCTCCGACGAGCGCGACCGCCCCTACTTCCAGACCGAGGGGTACACCATGCCCCAGCCCGCCAAGCCGACATCTTCCCTGGACATCCGGAAGGTGGACGAGCTCCCCTGTTTCGAGTGCCACAAATCCCCCACGCCGGCCCACAAGGGACGAATGGGCACATTCCACCACCGATGAAAGAAATGAGTTCATGGACAAATTGTCGCGTAAAACAAAGATCGTAGCCACCCTCGGACCGGTCAGCTCCTCGCCGGAGATGATCGGAAAGCTCATGGAGGCGGGAGTCGATCTCTTCCGCCTCAACTTCTCCCACGGCATCAACGACCAGCGCCGGGAGGTGATTGCCACCATCCGGCGCCTCTCCGCCGCCCGGGGTAAAGAGATCGGCATCCTGGGGGACCTCCAGGGGCCCAAGATCCGGACCGGCCGCATGGAAAACGGCGCCATCCCCCTCGTGAAGGGGGAGATTCTCGACATCATCACCGACGAGGTTCTGGGCACTCCCTCCCTCATCTCCACTATCTACAAGGCCCTTCCCCAGGACGTAAAGCCCGGCTCCCGGATCCTCATGGACGACGGCCTCATCGAACTGCGGGTACAGTCGGTGGAGGGGAACCGGGTCCGCTGCACCGTGGTGGGGGGAGGAACCCTCAAGGACCTGAAGGGGATCAACCTCCCCGGGGTCCACGTCTCGGCCCCCTCCCTCTCGGAGAAGGACCTGCGGGACCTGGAGTTCTGCATCGCCGAGGGGGTGGACTACATCGCCCTCTCCTTCGTCCGGACCGCCGAGGACGTGGAGGATCTCAAGCGGATCCTCTTCGAGCGGGACGTGCACATCCCGGTGGTGGCCAAGATCGAGAAGCCCGAGGCCCTGCGCAATTTCAAGAGCATCCTCCGGGTGGCCGACGCGGTCATGGTGGCCCGGGGGGACCTGGGGGTGGAGATCAGCGCGGAAAAGGTGCCCCTCTTCCAGAAAAAAATCATCCGGGCCTGCAACGAGGCAGGGAAGCCGGTCATCACCGCCACCCAGATGCTGGAATCGATGATCGACCATCCCCGACCGACCCGGGCCGAAACCTCCGACGTGGCCAACGCCATCCTGGACGGCACCGACGCGGTCATGCTCTCGGGGGAGACCGCCTCGGGGCAATTCCCCCTGGAGGCGGTGCGGACCATGGACAAGGTGGCCCTGGACGTGGAGCGCTACGCCCAGATGGAGGACGGCCCCCGCCAGCGGCGCCACAACCCGAGCATCGCCGAGGCGGTGGCCGAGGCCGCGTGCCGGGCCGCAGTCACCGTGGATGCCCGGGCCATCTCGGTCATGACCCAGTCGGGGAGCACCGCAGCACTCATATCCAAGTTCCGGCCACCGCTCCCCATCATCGCCTTCACCCAGTCCCTGGAAACCCGGCGGCGCCTCTCCCTCTACTGGGGGGTCAAGCCGTTCCCCATCGGCACCATGACCGGCACCGACGAGCAGATCGGGGCCGTAGAGTCGACGCTCCTCTCCACCGGCTATCGCAAGGGGGACGTCATCGTCATCACCATGGGGGTGCCGGTGGAGGCCCGGGGTTCCACAAACCTCATGAAGGTCCACAAGCTGGGGACCGGGAAATTTTTCGAGATTTTCTGACGGAGGAAGGGTCCATGCGCAAGGTGTTCGACGAGACAAAGATCAACCACTTGGTACTCCGCAACCGCCTGGTCCGCTCCGCCACCTGGGAGGGGATGTGCCGGGACGGCGGGCACCCGACGGAAAAGCTGGCCTCCTACTACGGTACCCTGGCCCGGGGGGGGGTGGGGCTCCTCATCACCGGCTACGCCTTCGTCCGCCCCGACGGGAGGCAGCTGCCGGGGCAGTTGGGCGCCCATGAAGACACCTTTGCACCCGAGGCACGACTCGTGGCCGATGCGGTCCACCGGGAGGGGGGAAAGATCTGCCTCCAGCTGGTCCACTGCGGCGGCCAGACCACGGCCAGGGCGGCCGGCTGCCAGCCCGTGGCCCCCTCTGCGATCAAGGCGGAGCAGTACCCGGAACTCCCCCGAGAACTCCCCGAAGAGGAGATTGCGGAGCTGGTCGCCGCCTTCGCCGCGGCGGCCCTCCGTGCCCGGGAGTGGGGCTTCGACGCGGTCCAGTTCCACGCGGCCCACGGCTACCTCATCAACCAGTTCCTCTCCCCCCTCACCAACCGCCGCACCGACCGCTACGGCGGCTCCCTGGAGAACCGGAGCCGCTTCCTCCTGGAGGTCTGCCGGACCGTGCGGGCGGCCGTGGGCAAGGATTACCCGGTCATGGTAAAACTCAACGGCTCCGACAACCTGAACGGGGGACTCGACCTGGAGGAGGCGGTCCTGGTGGCCCGAATGCTGGACGAAGAAGGGATCGACGCCATCGAGGTCACCGGCGGCACCCCTGCCTCCGGCGGCCAGACCCCGGTCCGCCAGGGGATCGAGACCCGGGAGCAGGAGGCCTACAACCTCCCCCTCGCCTACCGGATCAAGCAGGTGGTGACCTGCCCCGTGATGGTGGTGGGCGGGCTCCGCACCTTCGAGCTGGTGGAAGGGGTAATTCGCCGGGAAGAGGCCGACTACGTCTCCCTGGCCCGCCCCCTCATCCGCGAGCCAAACCTGCCCCGCCGCTGGGAGGAGGGGGACGAAAGCCGGGCCCGCTGCATCTCCTGCAACGGCTGCTTCAAGCCGGGGATGAAAGAGGGGGGGATCTACTGCGTGGTGGACAAGATGGAACGGGAAAGCCGGGAGTTCTCCCTCTGACCCATGGCCAACATCGTCCTTCTCGTGGTCTGCTTTCTGGCGGGGATGATCCTTCGCCGCACCGGGCGCTTCCCCGACAATACCCCCGCGGCCCTCAACGGCTTCATCATCCATGTCTCCCTGCCCGCGGTGGCACTCCTCCACATCCATAACCTCCGTCTCGACCTCTCCCTCCTCTACACGGTCTCCATGGCCTGGCTCCTCTTCGGCGCGGGATTTCTCCTCTTCCGCACCCTGGGGCGCCTGGCCTCGCTTCCCCGGGAAACGGTGGGTGCCCTCATGCTCGTGGGTGGGCTCGGCAACACATCCTTCGTGGGACTCCCCATGATTGAGGCCTACTACGGCAAGGAATTCCTCGGCATCGGGCTCATCGCCGACCAGCTCGGCTCATTCCTGGTCCTCTCCACCCTCGGCATCCTGACCGCCACGGTGTACTCGTCGGGGGACGTCTCCCTCCGCCAGATCGTGCGGAAGATCCTTTACTTCCCGCCATTCCAGGCCCTTATCCTGGCGCTGCTCCTGAGGCCGGTCCCCTTCCACCCCTGGGCCGTGACCGTGCTCCAGAAGGTGGGTGATACCCTGACGCCCCTGGCCCTGGCATCCGTTGGGTTCCAGCTGCAACTCTCCCAGATGCGGGGGGAGCTGAAACCCCTCTCACTGGGGCTCCTCTACAAACTGGCCATCGGCCCGGCCCTTATCGCCCTCCTCTTCGTTGGGGTACTCGGAGGGAAGGGTCCCGTCATGCAGGTGACCCTCTTCGAGGCGGCCATGGCCCCCATGATCTCCGCCGGGATCATCGCCGTGGACCACCGGCTGAACCCACCGCTGGTGGCCCTCCTGGTGGGGATCGGCATCCCCCTCTCCTTCATCACGCTGCCGGTCTGGTGGTGGCTGCTGCGGGGAGTATAGAAACGCGACATATTCCGTCACACCCGTTCGGTACCGTGTAACCATGCCGGAACTCACCCTTGCGGAAAAACTCGAAATCCTCGCCGACGGCGCCAAGTACGACGTCTCCTGCGCCTCCAGCGGCAGCTCGCGCCGCAACAAAGGCGGCATCGGCAACGGGGCCCAGTGCGGCATCTGCCACTCCTGGACCGCCGACGGCCGCTGCGTGTCGCTCCTGAAGATCCTCCTGACCAACGCCTGCATCTACGACTGTGCCTACTGCGTGAACCGCCGCTCCAACGACACCCGCCGGGTGATGCTCACCCCCGCCGAGGTGGCGGAGCTCACCATCGGCTTTTATCGCCGCAACGCCATCGAGGGGCTCTTCCTCTCCACCGGCGTGGTGAAGGACCCGGACCACACCATGGAGCTCCTCATCGAGGCGACCCGCATCCTGCGGGAGGAGCACCGCTTCAACGGCTACATCCACGTGAAGGTGGTTCCCGGCGCCGATCTCCTGCTGGTTGAACGACTGGGGCGTCTGGCGGACCGGGTGAGCGTCAACATGGAACTGCCGAGCAGGGAAAGCCTCAAGCTCCTGGCCCCGGACAAGTCGCGGGAGGCCATCGTCGCGCCGATGAAACGGGTGGGGGAACTCATCGTCCAGACAAAGGAAGAGCGAAAGGTCTCCCGGAAAATTCCCCCCTTCGCCCCGGCGGGGCAGAGCACCCAGCTCATCATCGGCGCCAGCGGTGAGAGCGACCTCCAGATCGTCTCCCTGGCGGCCGGGCTCTACGGGCAGCTCGCCATGAAGCGGGTCTACTACTCGGCCTTCATCCCCGTGAACCGGGACGAGCGGCTCCCTGCCGTGATCGGCACCCCGCCCCTGGTGCGGGAGCACCGCCTCTACCAGGCGGACTGGCTCATGCGCTACTACGGCTTCGCCGCCGGCGAGCTCCTGGACGAGGAGCGCCCAAACCTGGACCTTGCCCTGGACCCCAAGGCGGGGTGGGCCCTGCGAAACCTCCACCTCTTCCCCGTGGAGGTGAACCGGGCCCCCCTCGAACTCCTCCTGCGGGTGCCGGGAATCGGGGTTCGATCGGCCCAGCGGATCGTCGGGGCCCGGCGGGGGGGGCACCTCTCCCTGGAGGATCTCGCACGGCTCGGGGTGGTCATGAAGCGGGCCAGGTACTTCATCACCGCCCGGGGACGGTTCGCCGCCGATCTGGCGCCGGACGCGGCGGGGCTCCGGGCTCGGCTCACGGAGCGGACTCTCCCCCGGCCCCGCTGGAGCCAGCCCTCCCTTTTCGACGGCGCCGGCACCATGGACCTCCAGTCCACCATCACGGGGGAGCTGTGATCCTGCGCTACGACGGCACCTTTGCCGGCTTTCTCTCCGCCGTGGCCCTGGCCCGGGACCGAAGCGTACAGCCCGAGGCGATCACCGACCGGGAGCCGGACCAGCAGGGGCTCTTCGCCGAAGTCGAGGAGGTGGCGACGGACCGGGAACGAGCCGCTGACCTGTACCGCCTCATCCGCAGCACCCTCCCCCCCGGAGCACTCCAGACCCTCCGCTATGCCTTCCACGCCAGTGATCCCGACCGGGGAACCCTTCTCTTCCGCTACCTGATGCTGGGATTGACGACGGAGCCACAGTTCGGTGCCATGCTGGCCCACGAAGCGGTCATGCCGGTCTGGAAGCTGGCCCGGGCCGTGGGGCGCGAGACCCACCGCTACAAGGGGCTCGTCCGCTTCCAGCAGCTGGAGGGGGATGTCTGGTACGCCGCCATGGAACCCGACCACCGGATCCTCCCCCTCATTGCACCCCACTTCGCGGCACGCTTCGCCGACCAGCGCTGGATCATCCACGACCCGCGGCGGGGGGAGGCGGTGGTCTTCGACCCGGCCCGCCGGAAGTGGGCCGAGACCTTCCTGGAGGTGACCGCCCCCCTCCCCCTCACCGCCGGCGAAGAGCTCTTCCGGGACCTCTGGCAGCGCTACTTCGACCGCCTTGCCATCGAAGAGCGCCGCAATCCGAAGCTCCAGCGCCAGAACCTCCCCCTCAAACACCGGCGACACCTGCCGGAGTTCGACGGGAAGTGAGTTACGCACTCCCGTCTGGATTTTTCCCGCAATGCTGGTATTCTGTCGGGGTCGCAAACAAGCACAGAAGGAGACACGCTGTGAAACCAACGAAGGAAGAACTGGCGCTTCAGGTGGACGTGGCGGAGTGGAGCTGGCTCCGGGCCCATCTGGAGCGTGGGGGAGTGATCGTCGTTGACCGGGACCTGGACATAACAGAGGTGGCCGAGCGGATTGCCCGGGACGACACCGCCACCGTGGGTACCTGGATTGAAGCCGGGAAGCTGTCCAAACCGAGCGACGGGCAGATCGCCAGTTGGGACACCGACTCCGCAGCCCGCTTTGCCACCCTCATCATCAGTCCCTATATCCTCATGAAGGAGCAGTGACCATGGCCGACACCAATACGACCCCTTCCTGCGCCAACTGCAGCGGAGTCTGGCAGAAGAGCGGCACCACCAACTGCTGGAGCAGCCCGGAGAACCGCCCCGGCCAGCCGGCCAACTGCCCGTCGAAGACGTCACCTGACATTATCGACGAGAGCTTCACCGAGTACCGGGGCGACGGCGACGATGCGCGCCTCGCCCGCATGGCGGCCCGGGTGGAGGGGCTCTGCTACCAGAAGATGCCCGGCAGCGACGCCGTGGTGGCCCGCTGGACCCGGGTGGAGGACACCGTTGCCCTGGCGAAGCTCATGGGGTGGACAAAGGTGGGGATCGCCACCTGCATCGGACTCCTGGAGGAGACCCGGCAGCTGGTGACGATTCTGGAGGCCCAGGGGCTGGAGCCGGCCAGTGTCTGCTGCAAGTCGGGAAGCATCGACAAGATGGAACTGGGGCTGGAGGAGAGCGACAAGGTCCGCCCCGGCACCTTCGAGCCGGCCTGCAACCCCATCGCCCAGGCGGAGATACTGAACCGCTGCGGCACCCAGATGAACATCATCGTCGGCCTCTGCGTGGGACACGACATGCTCTTCGCCAAGCACTCCCAGGCACCGGTCACGACCCTCGTCTGCAAGGACCGAGTCACGGGCCACAACCCCGCTGCGGTCCTCTACGGGCAGAATTTCTACTACAAACGGCTAAAGACTATCCCTTTGAAAGTAGAGGAATGATAAACGAGGAGACCTCTCCATGCGTAATTTCGATGACACCGACCGCAAGAAGAAGAGCGGCAGAATTTCGTTGCCGGATAATCCCGGCAACCTGTCCGAGGAAGCCCAGACTCAACTGGAGAGCGCCGTGAAAGCGGCGGTGAAGGACGGCTACGTGACATGCCCCTCCGGCTGGAAGGTGGCCAAGGACCTGGGCGTTTCGCGTCTTGATGTCGGGGTTATGATTGATAAGCTCCGAATCCGCGTCACAGCCTGCCAACTCGGCTGTTTCTCGGTGAGCAAGACCTCCCGCCTCGGCTCGGCCACCGAGCCGTTCAGCGAAGAGATCGCCCGTCGCGTAGAGACCCTCCGGGAAAAGGACGAGCTCACCTGTGCCGGCGTCTTTGAACTCGCCCGTGAACTGAAGGTCAAGCCCATGTCCGTCATGAACGCGGCAAATGCCCGGGGTTACAAGCTGCGGCAATGCCAGCTCGGCTGCTTTTAGGAGTCTTTTGAGAGACGTCTAGCCGAGCCCCCCATCCCTCCAGCGTACCAGCAGCTCGTCCGGCGGCAGGGCGCGGCAGAAGAGATACCCCTGCCCCTGGTGGCACCCCTCGTCCCGCAGAAACCGGGCTTCGGCATCGGTTTCGATCCCCTCGGCGATGGCGCGCAGCCCCAGGGCGCCGGCCAGGGCAATCACCGCGCGGACGATGGCCTCCCGGCTCGGCTCGCCGGAGACGTCGGTGATGAAGGAGCGGTCGATCTTGAGCTTCTGAACCGGCAGGCGGCGCAGATAACTCAGGGACGAATAGCCGGTGCCGAAATCATCCACCGACAGCTCTATACCGAGGGCCCGGAGACTGTCGAGACACTCCAGGGTTCGCTCGCGACCCATGAGGGCCGATTCGGTTACCTCCATCTCCAGACGGGCGGAGGAAAGCCCCGTCTCCGCCAGGACCCGGGAGACCACCTCCACGATATCCCCCCGCTCCAGCTGCTTGACCGAGAGGTTCACCGCCACGCTCGGCAGGTGGAACCCCTGGGCTTCCCACTCCACCACCTGGCGGCAGGCGGTGCGCAGCACCCACTCGCCCAAGGCGGCAATAAAGCCGATGTCCTCGGCGATGGGGATGAAGCGCACCGGCGATACCATCCCCAACTCCGGGCTGTTCCACCGCGCCAGGGCTTCCACCCCCACCAGTTTCCCCGTGGCCAGGTCAACCTTCGGCTGGTAATGCACTGCCAGTTCGCCCCGCTCGATGGAGCGACGCAGCAGCGCCTCCAGATGAACCCGCTCGCGGGCATACTCGCTCATCTCCGGCGCGTAGAAGTGATAGGAGTTGCGGCCGTGGGTCTTGGCATAGTACATGGCCGTATCGGCGTTCTTTACCAGGGTGGTCACGTCCTCGCCGTCGGCGGGGAAGAAGCTCACCCCGATGCTGGCGGAAACGTAGATTTCGTAGCCTGAGACGGTCATGGTCTGGCTCAGGAGGCCGAGGATCTTTTCCGCCACGGCCCCCGCGTAGCGGGGCACCTCCACGTCGTCCAGGAGAAGAATGAACTCGTCGCCGCCGATCCGCGCCAGGGTGTCGGACTTTCGCACATGGGCGCCGAGGTAGCCGGCGACCTTTTTCAGCAGCTCGTCCCCAAGGTCGTGGCCCAGGGTGTCATTCACGTTCTTGAAGTGGTCCAGATCCACGAAGAGGACCGCCAGCTGGCGCCCATTGCGACGCGCCCGCGCGATGCCCTGATTCAGTCGGTCGTTGAACAGCAGCCGGTTCGGGAGGCTCGTGAGGAGATCGTGGTGGGCGAGGAAGTCCAGCCGCTCCTGGGACCGCTTGATGTCGCTGATGTCGCTGAAGACCCCCACGTAATGCCTGACATCGCCGGCCGGGTCCCTCACGACACCGATGGTCAGCCGCTCCGGATAGATCTCGCCGCTCTTGCGCTTGTTCCAGATTTCTCCGATCCATTTGCCGCTCTGCTTCAGCGACTGCCACATCTCGGCATAAAAGGTAGCATCGTGCCGCCCCGACTTGAGTATCTGGGGGGTAAGACCCAGAATCTCCTCCTCCCGGTAGCCGGTAACCTGGGTGAAAGCCCGGTTGACCGCCAGGATAGTGGTCTCGGCGTCGGTTATGATGACCCCCTCCACCGTGTTGTCGAACACCTTGGCCGACAGGCGCAGCTTCTCCTCGGCCCCCTCGCGTTCGGCGATCTCCCCCTCCAGCGCCCGGTTCACCTCCTGTAGCTCCCGGGTCCGCTCGCTGACCCGCTGATCCAGGAGCTGGTTATCCTCCTCGATGCGGGCGAGGGAGCGCTTCAACTCCGCCCCCTGGTCCCTGATGATGCGGTCGGCCCGCCGCACGATGCCGAAAAGCAAGCCGTAGAGGATGCTCAGGACCCCTGCCACCGTGGCGACAATCCGCCACTGGGTCTGCTTCACCTCGGCCAGGAAGGGGGTGATGTCCGAGTAGACCTCCACGACCCCCTCGATGCGGGTGCCTCCCGGCGGAACAAAGGGGACATAGCTGGAGATCACGTCCCGGGACTCGATCACGCCATCGAAGGCGCTGAACTGGTTGCGGTGGGTGAGCTCGCTGGCAAGCTCTCCCTGGGCGGCGGCATGTATGCCGGGGTTGGTGCGCTTGTCCTCGCCGATCTGTCTTTCCTCGGTGGAAAAGACGGTGAGACCTTGCAGGGTATAGATCTTCACCTTGACGGCGGAGGTATCCCTCATGAGGCTCACCACCTCCCGGCGAAGGGCAGCGACCTCGGCACCCGCGGGATCGGGAGCGCGCCCGCCGGCTCCCATTTTCAGCAGCGGCGTCAAACGGTGGCCGAGGGCATTGCCGAACACGTGGGTGAGGGCGGCATTGCGGTCCTCGGCTATCCTCGTGAGTGATTCGACGGACAGCTTCCGGTAGACCATGCCGAGAATGGCTGCCGCGATGATGATGCAGACAAGGCTGGCGATGGAGTAGTGGCGCGTGAGGTTGAACATGCAGGGGCATCCCGACAAGATGAGAATGGCGTAACCATTCAGGGTTACTGAAGGTCCGCTTCTATCTTATCGGCATGGCGGGGGGGAACTTGAGGGGGGTAATTCAACTGCGTAATGCCGACGCCAACTACGTAATGACTGGCCAGTTATTACCTAGTTAAAGATGGCATTACGCAGTTAACTTTCGCCACTTGGCAAACCGCCCCATGCTGACGGGCTCCACTTTCCCTTCCTTTCGCAGCTTGGCCAGAAGGTGCCGGATCATATCCTGACTGACCATCGGACAGGCCCGCGCCAGGTCGGCAACACTGAAATCAGCGACCATCCCCTCGATGGCATTCAGCACCATGTCAGTCTTGCTCCCGGCGCCGGAGGATATCCGGCCGAAACGCCCCTCGAACTCCCGGTAGGCGGCCAGGATCGTGCCGAGCAGATATTCCGTCCAGGGGAGGATGTCGTGTTTGCCCTGATGCCACCCCTGTGACGAGACGTAGAGGGTGTCGTAATATGATTCCTTCGTCTGCTCGACGATCCGCTCCAGGCTTATGTAACGTCCCACCTCGTAGCCGTTGTGGTAGAGGAGCAGAACCGTCAGCAACCGGGCCATGCGGCCGTTGCCGTCGAGAAAGGGATGGATGCAGAGAAAATCGAGCACATAGAAGGGGATGAGGAGCAGCGGGTCCCACTCCTGCTGGCGGATCAGCTCACTGTAACGATCATGCAGCATCCGCATGGCTTCCGGCGTCTGGTGCGGCGCTACCGGCACGAAGCGGATATTCTTGCTGCCGTCGGGGAGGGTTTCGGTGATCTCGTTGGCAGAGGATTTCCACCGTCCCCCTTCCTTGCCCGAATACTTCATCAGATCGCGGTGCAGCTGCAACACGACACCGTCGGTAAAGGGAATATGGTCGTAACTGGCGTGGATGGTGTTCAGCACATCGCGGTAACCGGCGATCTCGGCCTCCGAGCGGTTGGCCGGAGCGGTCTTCTCAGCCACCAGCGCCCAGATGCGTTTTTCGTCGGCAACAATCCCCTCCAGCCGGTTGGACGATTCGGTACTCTGGATCATCGCCACCTGCCGGAGGTTCTCCAGCATCTCCGGAGCCTGCTGCTGGTAGAGCTCCTGTTTCCCCTTGTGTTCGCCGATCTGGCGGATACTGGTGACGAGGCGCTGGGGGAGGACGATTTTTTCGAGATAGGTCGGGGCGAAGGATTTCATAGTCGGTGCACTCGGTGCCTGTTGATCAGATCAATAGTAAGCCTCGTTGTGATCTCTAATCCATCAATTCGAACGCCTGAGTCGCCTTATTGAGCTGGATGTTCATTTCCAAACTTTTTGACCGGCGTGAGGTAAAAGTTGCTTTGAAACTGATTTCTTACAGTGTCTCCAATAAGTAAATTGCTGCCTTATTAAATTTCGGAGTCCATTTATAATATAGAATATACGTAAATATGTAGTTCAACAGTAAAATAACCGATATAGCATAAAATGTTATTTTTAGGCATTTACAGCGCTTGTTTATAGCCTCGAATGCGCTAGATATCTTACTGTGCAGTGATGCATATTCTTTTTCAAGAATTTCTTTTTGGTAATCATATTCCTCTTTTATGACTTCGAGATTGTGTATTTGATTTTTTGTCAATATACCCATAAGCAATGTAAATATAGATATCCCAAATAGCACAGCTGTATTTTTAATATAACCGTTTTTGATATCAATTTGAGCTGATGCGATAATTACCGCAATAGGAATTCCAAGAAGCTTGTCCTGAATATCCGCAAACGTTTTATTGATTCTCATAATAAATTCAGATTTTCGTCTCTCTATTTCATCTCTGATTTTATCGAATGAAAATTCGCTAACAAATACAGCATAATTATCGATAGCTCTTCGAGAAATCAAGTCTACTGATCTGATTAGCGCTGTAAACTTGCAGTCGTTATTTTTGACTATGTCTATTACTACCCCCCTGAGAATGTCCCGTTTATTATCTTCATGAGGAGCTGTCTGCGTAAAGTCAATTAAGCCATCAGATGTGGACGACATCTCAATGTCTGCTGCATTGTAATCAACTTTAATTTCGTATTTTTCTTTGAGCAGGTATATTAGTCGCAAGAAGCGTGGGTCTGATTAGTCAATGAAGTCAGCAATACTTTTCAAGACCTTGACAAAAGAAAGCACTGAAAAATACTTTTTTAAAGTATCCGGTGGTTCAGCACTGTCTTCAGAATAATACTGAGGCTCGTCAATAAAAAATACATTCGGTTTTTTGTGTAGAGCACCATGAATATTAAGAAGATCAGATAAAGTTTTAACGAAAGGGGCATTCGGTCCCTGATCGATATTTAGCTCAATCTCAAAAACTGCCCCAGGATAAGTGGCGTAATTAATATCAGACACTAAAATACTTGAACCATCCAAATTTGCGGTGATTTCAATGAGTCCTGCAGCATCCAGTTCTGACACTAGAGAAGAAACAGTTGTGTCTATTGGCGGTAGACGCCCTTTGACGGTTCTAACCTTCCACTGAACGTCAGAGAGTGACCTATATGTTCTTACAAGAAGATCAAGTTTCTGTTGGGGGGTCGCCATACTTTTCGTCCAAATCTGCTTTTAAATCTTTTGGTAATCCCTGAATAGTAAGAATTTCTGTATCTTTCTTATAATGAATCCTGCTGCCAAGCAGTTCTGAGTCAAAGCTAATAGCTAAGCCCTTGTCTTTACCAGAAAAACGGTATAGCCTTCTCAGGACATCCCGATGTGGCTCGAAAGTGCTAGCAAGTTGATACTTTTCTGAGTTTGCAAAGGACAAGAAGTCCTCAGGTTGCCTTTCCCATACCCGATTGGACAGATCCTCTAGAGAAACACTTTCCTTTTTTTTTCTCTTGTCCTCGCAATAATCGAACGCGAGCCTACGTAATTGCTGCAGTTCTTGATCATTAAGATTTTTCGACCCCCCGAAATCTTTTATCGCTAGGATCAGCATTTCAGTAAGTCTCTTTGAATCTGTAAATTCATCACATCCGACAAATTCTCTAAAATATTGGGATATGCCGTCAGTACCTCTTCCTTTGATAAAAGACAAGTACTTACTAGTAGAGCCGGATTTCCAATCTGTAACATTTAATCTTGCTGCAAAATGGAGCTTATTTAGATCAAGATGAATGGTTTTATTTATCTCTAAAGTAGATTCATCAATAGCAGTACCATATTTATCATTTAGCATAACTACCATAATATAATTTTTTGTTTCTGTTTTATAATGTATAAAAGCTATATAACCTCCAGTTGCAAGTGTTACATCTTTTATTTTGTTGCTTAATCTCTTCAATGATTTGATTGTATAATCTACAAAATTTGAATTTGACAATAAATATTCTTCAGTATAACTAGCGAATGGATAATTGTCTAAATCTGGATTAAATACACCGTAAGCTCTAGCACTTTTATTATTGTATATTGTCAATATTTCATCCACCAAAGTTATTACTGCTTCTGACATAGCAAGCACATCCGGTCTGGTTTGTATTTTAGTTTCGCCTGCCCCCACTGCTTTTACAACTCGGTGCACAATAAAGTTCTCAATCACAAAAAATCTCCTTCAATTTAGATTAAACAGAAGATGATTGTAGAGCCCTGTTCATATGGAGATTCAAGACATCCTTGCACTTAATCTCAGCTTGAAACTCTGACGACTCTAGCCCAACCGAGGCGCAACATAAAGATTTAGGGGCAAATACTAATTTATTTCTAATCATATGGCAACGGGAAAGACTGTCCGCGTGAGGCGCAATTCTAGTCGGACGGAATATCTTTCATGCGGAACCGTTTGTAAATCACTATCTCAAAATCCAATGACATAAAACGTCACAATTGGTACGCCAAGCATGCAAGTTAACGGTACCGCGCTGTACCTTTTTTGAGGAATCTAGGCAATCCCCACTTCATTCTTGCGCTGAGCGCTCCAGAATCCCTCCGATTTTCTCTTGCTTCTCCTCATCGAGCCCCGTCAGTTATTCATGCGGAAAGCCATCAGGCGGGCAAACACCAAAACAAGCACCGAGTACCTCGTACTTGTGGTCGGCCACGGTCCCCTGCTCGTCCAGAAAATCATAAATACGCCAGCGGTTCAGCCGGCCCTCTGGCCATCCTCCCGCCGGTATGCCCCGTCGAAGACCCGCCGGCAATTTCCTTCTCTCCTTAGCCACATGAAATCGCTAATGGTGGTTTTCCTCAGAATACACGCTCGCTCTCCGAACACAACTCCTTGAAAGGCACCACCTCCACCCCCTCCGCCAGAGGATAGCGCCGGTCCCCTGGATAGACCACCACCAATCGATCGAGCCGCAGATCTTCCAGCGCCGTCCGCATGGATGGGGTAAGCTGGGGAGCGTCTGCCCGCTTGATCTCGATGCCGATGCGGCGTCCGTCCTTGAACAGCAGCAAGTCAAGCTCCGCGCCGGCGTGGGTGGCCCAGAAGTAGGCTTCATCGGGCTGAACCAACGTGATGACCTCTTCGATGACATACCCTTCCCACGAGGCACCGCATTTCGGATGGGACAGAAGCTCGGGCAGGGTTCGGATGCCCAGCAACTGGTGCAGGAGGCCGCTGTCGCGGATATAAACCTTGGGTGATTTTACCTGGCGTTTCTTCAAATTCTCATGCCACGGCTGAAGCTGCCGGATCATGAAAACCCCTCCGAGAAGGTCCAGATAGCGGCGTATCGATGTTTCGCCAATGCCGAGAGAACGTGCCGGCTCAGCGGCATTCCAGACCTGTCCGTGGTAATGGGCGAGCATGGTCCAGAACCGGAGGAGCGTTGCGGCGGGCGTGCGGATGCCAAAGGAGGGAATGTCCCGCTCCAGAAACGTCTGGATAAAATTCTTCCGCCAGACAACACTGTCGGCATCGCTGTCGGCGAGGAAGGCGAGGGGAAAGCCTCCTCGCAACCAGTGGGTGTTATGGGCTGCTATCCCCACGTCACGAATGGTGAAACCGCCGATGGTGTGTATTTCAATCCGCCCTGCCAGGGATTCCGATGACTGGCGGAGCAGGTCGGGCGAGGCGCTCCCCAGGATGAGGAAACGGGCCGGCAGCGGAGTCCTGTCCGCAAGCACCCGCAGCACCGGAAACAGTTCGGGGCGACGCTGCACTTCATCAATGACGACGAAGCCCTGCAGATCGCGCAAAGTGGTCATCGGCTCGTCGAGACGGGCAAGGCTCAGGGGATCTTCCAGATCAACGTAGTTGAGCGAGTCGGGCGGAACAAAGGTACAGGCAAGGGTGGTCTTGCCGCACTGACGGGGACCGAGAAGGGCCACGACGCGGCTTCTGTCAAGGGCAGCGGCAAGAGCATTCTTGGTAGCATGGCGGAGAATCATGGGATGATATTACTTTGATAATCCACCACGTCAAGGCGGATTTTCAAGGTAACTCAACATCTTCCGCAGATACTGCCCCGTGTATGACCGCGTCACCCTGGCCACCTCCTCCGGGGTGCCCGTGGCGATCACCTCGCCCCCTCTGTCCCCCCCTTCGGGGCCCAGGTCGATGATGTGGTCGGCGGTCTTGATGACGTCGAGATTGTGCTCGATGATGACGATGGTGTTCCCCCCCTCCACGAGTTTTCTGAGCACCTCCAGGAGCTTGGCGATATCATGGAAGTGGAGGCCGGTGGTGGGCTCGTCGAGGATGTAGATGGTGCGGCCAGTGGCGCGGCGGGCAAGCTCCTTGGCGAGCTTCACCCGCTGGGCCTCGCCGCCGGAGAGGGTCGTGGCCGACTGGCCGAGGCGGATGTAGCCGAGCCCCACCTCCTCCAGGGTCTGGAGTTTCGTCTTGATCTTCGGGATGTTCTCCAGGAAGCGGAGCCCCTCGGAGACGGTCATGTCCAGGACCTGGGCGATGGATTTCCCCTTGTAGGCCACCTCCAGGGTCTCGCGGTTGTAGCGGGCCCCCTTGCAGACCTCGCACTGGACGTAGACGTCAGGGAGAAAGTGCATCTCGATCTTGATGATCCCGTCGCCGGAGCACGCCTCGCACCGCCCCCCCTTCACGTTGAAGGAGTAGCGCCCCGGCTTGTAGCCCCGCACCTTGGATTCGGGGAGCTGGGCGAAGAGGTCCCGGATGTCGGCGAAGACCCCGGTGTAGGTGGCGGGGTTGGAGCGGGGGGTGCGGCCGATGGGGGACTGGTCGATGTTGATGACCTTGTCGAGCTGCTCCAGCCCCCTGATCGCCCTGACCGCACCGGCCCGCTCGCGGCTCCGGTAGAGGCGCTGGCCCAGGACCTTGTACAGGGTGTCGATGACCAGGGTCGACTTCCCCGACCCCGAGACACCGGTGACGCAGGTCATGACCCCCAGGGGGATGTTGACGGTGACCGCCTTCAGGTTGTTCTCCGCGGCCCCTTCCATGGTGATGAAGCCCTTGGGCTTTCTCCGCTTCTTCGGCACGGCGATGGCCAGCTCCCCCGAGAGGTAGCGGCCCGTAAGGGAATCGGGGTTCGCCATGATCTCCGCCGGGGTACCCTGGGCCACCACACGGCCGCCGTGCTCGCCGGCACCGGGCCCCATGTCGATGACGTGGTCCGCCTCCAGGATCGTTTCCTCATCGTGCTCCACCACGAGGACCGTGTTGCCGATGTCCCGCATGTGCTTGAGGGTCTGGAGGAGCCGCCCGTTGTCCCGCTGGTGGAGGCCGATGGAGGGCTCGTCCAGGATGTAGAGGACCCCCACGAGGCTGGAGCCGATCTGGGTGGCGAGCCGGATCCGCTGCCCTTCTCCGCCGGAGAGGGTGCCGGAGGCGCGGTCCAGGGAGAGGTAGTCGAGCCCCACGTTCACGAGAAAATTGAGCCGCTCCCGGATCTCCTTGAGAATGCGGCGGGCGATCTCCTCCTCCTTGGGGGTCAGGGCCAGGGAGGCGAAGAATTCCAGGGCGTCCTTGATGGAGAGGGCGGTCACCTGCCGGATGTCGCGCCCCGCCACCTTCACGTGGAGCGCCTCGCGCTTCAGGCGCGCCCCTTCGCAGGTGGGGCACGGCATCACGTTCATGTACCGCTCCATCTCCTCGTGGACCTGCTCTGAGTCACTCTCCCGGTAGCGCCGCTCCAGGTTCGGGATCACCCCCTCGAACTCCTTGGTGTAGGTGTGGCGGCGGCCGCCGTCCTCCTCCCACCAGAACTCGATCTTCTCCCCTCCGGAGCCCCGGAGGATCACGTCCTGAACCCGCTGCGGCAGCTTCTTGAAGGGGGTCAGGATATCGAAACTGTAGGCCTTGGCCAGGGCATCGAGGGTCAGGTGATACCATCCCGAAAGGCGCTTCTCCCACGGCACGATGGCCCCGTCGCGGATGGAGAGGTCGGGGTTCGGCACCACCAGTTCCGGGTCGAAGTACATGCGGGTCCCGAGGCCGGTGCAGTCGGGGCAGGCGCCATAGGGGTTGTTGAAGGAGAACATGCGGGGGGTCATCTCGGGATAGGAGATGCCGCAGTCGATGCAGGCCAGGGCCTCGGAAAAGAGCGTGGTGTCGCCGTCCACCACCTGCACCTTCACCACCCCTTCCGCATGGTTCAGGGCCGTCGCCAGGGAGTCGGCCAGACGCCGCTCGATCCCCGGCTTGACGATGAGCCGGTCCACCACGATGTCGATGTCGTGCTTCCTGTTCTTGTCGAGGGGGATCTCCTCGGCCAGGTCGTACTGGACCCCGTCCACGACCACCCGGACGAAGCCGTCCTTCCGGAGTTGGGCCAGCTCCTTCCGGTACTCCCCCTTGCGGCCGCGCACCATGGGGGAAAGGAGCTGGAGCTTCGTCCCCTCGGCCATGGCCATGATCTGGTCCACCATCTGGGAAACGGTCTGGGAGGTGATCTCTTTGCCGCACTGGTAGCAGTGGGGGCGCCCGACACGGGCGAAGAGGAGGCGCAGGTAGTCGTAGATCTCGGTGACGGTGCCGACGGTGGAGCGGGGATTGCGGCTCGTGGTCTTCTGCTCGATGGAGATGGCGGGGGAGAGCCCTTCGATGGACTCCACGTCGGGCTTTTCCATCTGCTCAAGGAACTGGCGGGCGTAGGCCGAAAGGGATTCCACGTAGCGGCGCTGCCCCTCGGCATAAATGGTGTCGAAGGCCAGGGTCGACTTGCCTGACCCGGAGATGCCGGTGATGACCACGAGCCGGTCCCGGGGGATCTCCACGTCGATGCATTTGAGGTTATGTTCGCAAGCGCCTTTGACGATGATGGTGTCGTGTGCCATGGGATTGCGGTTCCTTCGGTATATGGTGATTGTTCCCGGGAACGTCCGGGCAACAAAATACTATAGCACGGAACAGGACAAAAAAAGGGCCGGCCCTTCGGCCGGCCCCATTGCATGACATGAAAACCCTTGCTTTTCTCGCAGCTCCCGGCAACCAGAGGTGCGCCGGTCAGTTGGGCCGGTTCTCCCAGATCTGCCGGGTGAGGTCCTCGGCCCAGGCGGCAACCTCTTCCGGCGTTCCGACGAAGAGCCCCTCGGCAGGTCCCTTCCCGCCCCTCCGCACGTAGGCATTGAAGCGGTCGAGGGCCGTCATGAGGTGGGCGAGGGTCTTCATGCTCCCCTCACCGCCGTCCTCCGGCAGCACATGATCAAAACAGGCATTCAGCAGATCATCGGCAAGCTGTCCTCCCCGGGCATCCCCCGCAAGAAGCTGTGAAACTTCGCAAAACTGTCCGTGAGCCCCTTTCATGGCGTCCTCCTCGCCCGCCTTCCGCGGGCCTTTCCTTCTCCCCTCCCTCCTCGACGGGGGAGGAACTATCTCTCAGCAATTTAACCTTGCTCCGCCCGGCATACCGTGCTAGGCTTATTTCAAGCGCAATTTCTTCCCAAACACCTCCTTGGAAAACCCAGAGGAGGATGGGTTACTTATCTACCTGGTGATTTTAATATTATCCCAAAGAAATATATTGTCAATGGATTTTTTTGATTCAGTGATATTTTTTTGCCATGGAGATATTTTATGACCACTCCCCCCATCGCCCCAACCTCCTCCCTCGGCCGCCGGATCAAGGAGATCCGGCTCAACAAAGGGTTGACCCAGAAGGAGTTTGCCGACTCCATAGGAATCGTGCAGGGTTTTCTCAGCGGCATCGAACGGGAAAAGAAAACCCCGTCGGACACCCTGCTGATTGCCCTTTGCAATCTCTATGAGATAAACGAAACCTGGCTCGCCTCGGGCCAGGGAGAGATGTACCGGACATCGCGCCGCGCCGGGCAGGCCCCCTCTTCCCCGGGCGGCTCAGGGATTCCGGTCCTGGAGCGGATTGGGGAAGAATTCCCCCGCCAGATCGGGGAAGACGACATCCGCGACCGGATTGCTCTGCCGGGGGTCGACGAGGGATGCTACGCCATCGTTGCCTACGGCGATTTCATGGCTCCCACCATCCGGGACGGCGATCTGGTGATCTTCAAGCCGGGAGAGGAGACCGAAAACGGGGCCATCGTTCTGGTCACCAACCGGTGGGGAGAGGCGATCCTGCGCCGGTATCGGGTCAGGAACGGCGACGTCGTCTACTCACCCGACAACGCCACCTATTCCCCCTTCACCCCCGCCCCGGAGACCCGGATCATCGGCACCGTGGCGGAGGTGTGGCGCAAGGTAAAGCTCTAGCTCGTCCTTACCTCAAATGGGGCAGTCGCACCCAGATTTAAGGTGGAAACAGGACTCCTCGTCAGCCCTGATATCCTGACATTACGGCAGGTTACCTCCCATGGCCGCCTTGGCACGCTCCCTGCTCTCCTTGAAAGCAAGACCGACAACCACATAGTCACCGATACACGATAATACTAAACCACCCGCGAGGGTGGGACGGAAAGCCTACAGGGTCTCCCCGAGACAGCCGGGTCGCCGAAATATCTTACGGAAGATATCTGGCCCCGGCTTTTTTGTGCCGAATCAGGGCCTTTCCATGAAAGGAGGAAGTACCATGACCAGAAAAATTGCCGCATCGCTCGCTTGCCTCGCCCTCCTGGCGGGGACCGCTCACGCCGGAAACGTGGACTTCAGCATCGGAATCAACCTGGGGAACCGGCCGGTGGCGGTGAGCTACGAGCCGGTCTACGCCCCTGCCCCCCCGCCGGTCCGCTACGAACCGGTCTACGTGCCGGCCCCGCCACCGGTGGTCATCGTCGAGCCCCCCCAATTCGTCCTCTCCCCCTCCCTCGGCTTCTACGTCGCCATGGACATCCCCTATGACCTCTTCTACGTGGGGAACCGCTACTATCTCAGCCGCAACGGCGACTGGTACGGTGGCGCATCGTACCGCGGACCGTGGGCCACGGTGAAGTACCGCTCCCTTCCCCGGGAACTCAGGCGCTACCCGGTAGCGACGATCAGACAGCATCGGGATCAGGACTACCGCCACTGGTGCAATGACAACGACCACAGGCGGTGGCAGAGCTTCCGCCCCGAGCGGGACCGGCGCGAAGTCCGCCGAGAGGAGAAGGCACGGTGGAAGGAAGCGAAGTGGCGGGAGAAGGAGTGGCGCAAGCACGGCCGTGACCGGTGGGATGATTGACAGGAAGAAGGACTGAGGCGAGAAAAACAGAGGCCCGAGAGACTTACCGGACAGTGCGCCGGACGAGTCCCCGGGCCTTTTTCTTTTTGAGGCGCGCACCTGCCTTCTGGCGCTTTTCGGCCAGGGCGATGAGGATCTCGTGGGTTCCCCGGGGGTCGTCCCCCTCCACCGGCGTCCGCTGCACGGAGGTGCCGTCGGGCTGCATCTCCCAGGCGCTCCGCTGGTCGTAGAGGTGGACGCCGAGGAGCGTCCGGATCTCCCGGCGCAACTCCGGCGTCTCCACCGGCGCCAGCACCTCCACCCGGTACTCCAGGTTCCGCTTCATGGCGTCGGCGGAGCCGATGAAGTACTCCTCGTCGCCGCCGTTGCGGAAGTAGTAGATCCGGGCATGCTCCAGGAACCGCCCCACCACGCTCACCACCCGCACCGTCTCCGAGAGCCCCGGCACCCCCGGCCGCAGGCGGCAGCTGTCACGCACGATGAGGTCGATCCGCACCCCCGCCCGGGCCGCCCGGTAGAGGGCCGCCACGATGTCGGCATCCTCCAGGGCGTTCATCTGGAACTGGATGAGCCCCGGATTCTTATCCGAATGAAGTTTTGCCTCCCGTTCGATCTTGGCCAGGAGGGCCTTCTTCAGGTGCTTCGGCGCCGGCAAGAGCTTGCGGTAGTTGCGCCGCGGGGTATAGCCGGTGGTGAGGTAATTGAAGAGCTCGGTGGCGTCCTGGCCGATGATTTCGTCGCTGGTCAGGAGCCCCAGGTCCGAGTAGATCCGGGCGGTCCCCGGGTGGTAGTTGCCGGTGCCGATATGGACGTAGCGCCGGAGGCCGTCGTAGTCCTGCCGCACCACGAGGATCACCTTGCAGTGGGTCTTGAGCCCCACGACACCGTAGGTGACGTGGATCCCCGCCTCCTCCATCCGTTCGGCGAGCCGGATGTTGGCAGCCTCGTCGAAGCGGGCCTTCAGCTCCACCGCCACCGCCACCTGCTTACCGTTGCCGGCGGCGTTCACCAGGCAGTCGATGATCCGGCTGTCGAGGGCGGTCCGGTAGAGGGTCATCTTGATGGCCCGGACCTTGGGGTCTTCGCTCGCCTCGAAGAGGAAGCGCTCCACCGAGGTGGCGAAGGACTCGTAGGGGTGCTGCAGCAGGATGGCGCCGGCGTCGCGGATCACATGAAAGATGTTCCGGTCGGTCATGAGCCGGGGGTGGTCGGTGGGGTGATGGGGGGGGTCGCGAAGCTCCGGGTAGCCGAGGCCGGCGATCTCGAAGAGATCCCGCAGGGCCAGCATCCCCTCCACCTCGAAGACGTCGGCAGCTTCGTTCAGGTCCAACTCCGCGGCGAGCATCCCCCGGTGGACCGGCCCCATGCCGACGGCCACCTCCAGCCGTACGATGGGAGCGAACCGCCGGTCCTGGAGCTCCGACTCGATCATGGAGAGGAGGTCGTCGGCCTGCTCCTCGTTCCGCTCGGTGTTGGCGTTGCGGGTGACCCGGAAGAATTCGCAGGCCGCCACCTCCATCTCCGGGAAGAGAAGGTCCAGGTTGTGCTGCATCACCTCCTCCAGGGGGACGAACCGGTCCTTGGCCCCCACCCGGAGAAAACGGGGAATCCCGGCCCCCACCGGCACCTTGACCCGGGCCAGGGAGGTCTCACGCTCCCGGGGGTAGCGGAGCGTCACGAGCAGGTTCAGGGAGAGGTTGGAGATAAAGGGGAAGGGGTGTGCAGGGTCGATGGACTGGGGAGTGACCAGGGGAAAGATGTTGCGGATGTAGTGGTCGCGGAGCTCTTTCCGCTCCCGGGCCGAGATCTCGCTGTAGCCGAGAATCTGGATGCCGGCCGGGCGCAGGAGCGTCAGGAGCTCCCCGAAGAGCCGCCGCTTGCGCTCCCCCACCTCCCGCACCACGGCGTAGCACTCCTCGATCTGCTGCCGGGGGGTGCGGCCGTCCACGGTCAGGTCCTGGATGCCGGCCCCCACCTGCTGCTTGAGGCCGCCGATCCGCTTCATGAAAAACTCGTCCAGGTTGCTGCTGACGATGGCGGCGAACTTGACCCGCTCCAGAAGCGGCGTCCGTTCATCCTCGGCCTCGTGGAGGACCCGGCGGTTGAACTCGAGCCAGGTGAGCTCCCGGTTCAGGTAGAGGCCGGGGGCGGTCAGGTCGCCGGCCGCATCCAACACGCCGGCCGCCGGTGCGGGGGCGGTTTTCTTCGGGGGCTGGACCTTGCGTGCCATGCTACAACCACCCCTTCTTCTTGAAGACGTAGAGGGGGAGGACCGCCGAGAGGACTATCAGAGTGAGGGCGAAGGGGTAGCCGAAGACCCAATCCAGCTCGGGCATGTGCTTGTAATTCATGCCGTAGATGCTGGCGATCATGGTGGGGGGGAGAAAGATCACCGACATGACGGTAAAGATCTTGATCACCTTGTTCTGCTCCACGCTCATGTGGTTGAGAAAGAGGTTCTGGAGGTAGTCGAGGCGCTCGAAGTTGAAGTTGGCGGAGATAATGAGGGAGTTCACGTCCTTCATCATCATGCTGAACTCCTTCTTCAGGGGCTCCGAGATCATGGTGCTCTTCAGGAGTGACGACAGGACCCGGTGCTTGTCGGTCAGGTTCTCCCGGATGGTGATGTTGATATCCTCGTAGTCGGTGATGTATTCGAGGAACGTGGTCGGACTGTCGAAGGACTGGGGTTCTTTCCGGCCGATGCTGGCGATGGACTTGGAAAGGGCCTCCAGGATGTCGGCGTCCATGTCGACCCGCATGGCGAGGATGCCGTTGAGAATGTCGGCCCCATCCTTGAAGGCGCGCGGGTTGAGGCGAAGCCGGCGGGAGAACTCGGTGATGATCCGGTGGTCGCTGAAGCGGATAGTCACGACGAAATGCCGCTTGAGAATGAACGATACCGTCTCGTTGTGGTACTTGTCGTCCAGCTTCACCAGGAAGTAGGTGTTAATGTCGATGCCGGTCTCGTCCTCCCAATAGCGGGAGCTGAACTCGATTTCCTCCGACTCCTGGCGGGTCGGCAGCTCCAGTTTCAGGCTCCGCTCGACAGTGGCCAGCTCATCTGTCGAAGGCGAGAGGAGATCGAGCCAGATGAGGGAGCTGATGTCGAGGTCGACGAGTTCGTCGGGCTCGACGGACACCGGCCTGAATGTATCTTCCGAGCGGAGGTACGCCTTGATCATGGGACACCGTTTCCTGGTTCACTATCGCGTAGTTACGCGCTTTAGCGATTGTAGATGCAAGGGGAGTCGGGGTCAAGGGGTCATTTCCCCCGCGTCAGACCCCGGCGATCTCCCGGGCGGCGGCCAGGAGCTCCTCCACCGTTTGCGCATCTCCCGCCTCGCTGTAGAGCCGGAGCACCGGCTCGGTCCCCGAGGGGCGGATCAGGAGCCAGGAGCCGTCGCCGAAGATGAATTTGAAGCCGTCGCGGAAGTTCTCTCTCGCCACACTCCGCCCCGCGATGGTGGCGATTCCCCCCTTCTTCAGCCGGGCGATGAGGGACTCCTTGGGGCCGTCGGCGATGGGGAGGTCGATGCGGCGGTAGAAGAAGCGGCCGATCTCGTCCATGGTCTCGTCCAGAAGCTGCCGCACCCCCTTGCCGCTCATGGCCATGGCCTCCAGCAGCAGAAGCCCCATGAGGATGCCGTCCCGTTCCGGGATGTGCCCCTTCACGCCAAGCCCCCCCGACTCCTCACCCCCCATAAGGATGTCGTGGTCGAGCATCAGCTCGCAGATGTGCTTGAAGCCGATGGGGGTCTCGAAGAGTGGAAGACCGAACTTCTCGGCCAGGAGATCCACCATGCGGGTGGTGGAAACGGTCTTCACCACTCCTCCCGTGAGCCCCTTGCGCTCCACCAGGTGGCGGAGGATCACCGTGAAGATCCGGTGGGAGGAGAAGAACTCCCCTGTCTCGTCCACGGCGCCGATCCGGTCGGCGTCGCCGTCCAGGGCGAGCCCGATGCGGTACTGGCCGCTCGCCACCAGAGAGGCAAGCTCCGCCAGGTGCTCCTCGATGGGCTCCGGGGGCTGCCCCCCAAAGGAGGGGTTTTCGTCGCTGTGGATCTCCCGGACTCCGGGAAGGAGCTCCGGGATGAAGCCGGCGCCGGCGCCGTACATGGGGTCCACGACCACCGGGAGGTTTGCCTTGCGGATCGCCTCCAGGTCCACGTAGCGGGCCAGCTGCCGGAAGTACCCTTCCCTGGGATCTATGGGGGTGACGCTCCCGTCGGCCAGGGCCTCGGCCAGAGGACGGGACTGGATCTCCCGGCCGGCGGTGTCGTTGGCCGCCACCATCTCCTCCAGGATCTTCGTGGTGGAGGGGCGGGCCGAGCCGCCGAAGGACTCCTTCACCTTGAAACCGTTGTAGGCGGGGGGGTTGTGGCTGGCGGTGATCATGACGCCGCCGCCGGCCCCCAGCTCGTGGACCGCCCAGGAAACCGCCGGGGTCGGGGCGTAGCCGTCGGTGAGCCAGACCCGGATGCCGTTGCCGGCGGCGATATCCGCCACACGCTCGGCGAACTCCCGGGAGAGGAAACGGCGGTCGTAGCCGATCACGACCCCCCGGGCCGAGAGCCCTTCACGGATAAGGTAATCCATGGTGGCCTGGGCCACCCGGGAGAGGTTGTCAAAGGTGAAATCCCGGGCAATGATGCCACGCCAGCCATCGGTTCCGAAGTGTATCTGCACAGTCGTATCCTCCTGAATCTTCATCAATGTCGATTTTCTGTGGTAATCGTACCTGAAACGGATCAATTTTCCGTACTATCATCCCCCAAGTCAACCTTTTGTTTATTCCTTTCGCCGGTGATTTGGGGTATGGTTTCGCTTTCACCACGCCACCGGGGAGGTCCATTTCCATGTACGGACGCATCTTCACCCCCTTCGCCATCGGAGGGTTCACCATCGTGCCGGAGGACCATCCCGTGGCCCCGGAAACGGGCCTTCCCCTCATCATGGGGAAGAAGGGGGCCTTCGGCTCCGGGGAACACGAGACCACCGCCTCCTGCCTGGAGGAGATGGAGCGGATCCCCGGCATCGCCGGCATGCGCTGCCTCGATCTCGGAAGCGGCACCGGCATCCTGGCCGTGGCCGCGGTGCGCCTCGGCGCCGCCACCGTGGTGGCGGTGGACATCGATCCCCATGCTGCCGAATCCTGCGCCGCCAACGTACGCCTGAACGGCATGGAGGGGCAGATCTTCACCGTCTGCGGCGAGCTCTCCTCCGTGGGGCGGGAACCCTACGATCTGCTCCTGGCAAACATCTACGCCGACATCCACCTGGCCCTGGCCCACGAGATGGTGGCCCTCGTCCGCCCCGGCGGGTGGCTCATCCTTTCCGGAATCCCCCTCCAGGACAAGTTCGACATCCAGCGTCGCTTCCGCAACCTCGGCTGCGTTGAGCACGACTGGCGGATCATGGAGGAGTACGTGACCCTGGTCCTGCACAAGCCCTGACACAGGAGGTGACGAAATGATTGACGAGCAGGCCCCTTTCTCATTATAATTTGCCGGTTGTATTATTTACTCGGAGGACAGAAACCATGTTCAAACGGATTATCCTGGCCCTGATGCTCTGCGGTCTCTTCAGCGTGCTTCTCATCGCCGGCAATGCCGATGCCGCCGCAAAGGGCGAGACGGCCAAGAACCCCGTGGTTCTCATGGAGACGAGCCTTGGCGCCGTAAAGATCGAGCTCTACCCTGACAAGGCACCGGCTTCGGTGAAGAACTTTCTGGAGTACGCGAACAGCGGCTTCTACAACGGCACCATCTTCCACCGGGTCATCCCCGGCTTCATGATCCAGGCTGGGGGCTTCACCACCGACCGAAAGCAGAAGGAAACCCGGGCACCCATCAGGAACGAGGCCGCCAACGGCCTCAGGAACGACCGGGGGACCATCGCCATGGCCCGCACCGCCAACCCCGACAGCGCCACGGCCCAGTTCTTCATCAACGTGGTGAACAACGACGGCCTCAACCGCCCGAATCCCGACGGCCACGGCTACGCCGTCTTCGGCAGGGTGGTCGAGGGGATGGACGTGGTGGACAAGATCGCCGCAACCCCCACCCAGCGCCTCAACATGCTCTTCGCCAATCTCCCGGTGACGCCGGTGGTCATTACGTCGGTGAAGTCCGTCAAGTAGCACTAAAAATATAACCTGTTCCACAAAGGGCGTCCTGACGGGCGCCCTTTTTTGTGGTATACCGACAGAAGCGGCCAAGCCGCCACACTACCCCCATGAGGTATGCCATGAAACGTCGCCTCCTCCTTCTCGCCCTCCTCTCCTTTGCCCTCCCTCTCCCCGCTGCCGCCGCCCCTACCGTTTCCACCGTTGCGGACCAGACGGGAATCGCCCTCACCATCTACAACCAGAACCTGGGTCTGGTGAAGGATCGCCGGGAGATCCGCTTCGGCACGGGGAGCGGGGAACTCCGCTTCATGGACGTGGCGGCCCAGATCATCCCCACCAGCGTCTCCATCGCGTCCCTCTCCGGCGGAGAGTTCCTGGTCCTGGAGCAGAACTACGAGTACGACCTCCTCTCCCCCCAGAAGCTCATGGACAAGTACGTGGGGAAAGAGGTGAAGCTCCACCAGAAGAACCCCCACACCGAGCGGGAAGAGGTGGTCACCGCCACGCTCCTCTCCAACAACGGCGGGCCGGTCTACCGCATCGGCGACGAAATCACCTTCGGCCATCCGGGGCGGCTCATTTTCCCCGGCGTCCCCGAGGATCTCATCGCCCGTCCGACCCTGGTATGGCTCCTGGAGAGCGCCGCGGTCGAGAAACGGACCATCGAGGCCTCCTACCTCACCGGCGGCATCTCCTGGCGGGCCGACTACGTGGTGACCCTCAGCGAGAAGGACGACCGGGCCAGCCTCGCCGGCTGGGTCACCATCGACAACCGTAGCGGCGCCACCTACCGCAACGCCTCCCTCAAGCTGGTTGCCGGCGACGTGAACCGGGTGCAGGACCGCCCCCCCCGGATGGCAAAGGCGATGCGGGAGGAGGTCATGGCTGCGCCCGCCCCCCAGTTTCAGGAGGAGGCCTTCTTCGAGTACCACCTCTACACCCTCCAGCGCCCCTCCACCATCAAGGAGAACCAGACCAAGCAGATCAGCCTCGTGACCGCCGACGCCGTGCCGGTGAAGAAGGAGTTCCTCCTGAAAGGGGAGAGTTTCTACTATTACAGCACGGCCGGCGACGCCATGGGGAAGCAGAAGGTGGGAGTCTTCGTGGAGGTGGAGAACCGGAAGGAGCACAACCTGGGAATGCCGCTCCCCAAGGGGATCGTGCGGGTCTACAAGCGGGATGCGGGGGGAAGCCTCCAGTTCGTGGGAGAGGACACCATCGACCACACCCCGGAAAAGGAGACGGTGCGGGTGAAGCTGGGGGACGCCTTCGACGTGGTGGCCGAGCGGAAGCAGACCGAATGGAAGAAGATTGCCGCCGACACCTACGAGGCGGCCTTCGAGATAAAGCTCCGCAACCACAAGAAGGAAGATATCACCGTGAAGGTGGTGGAGCCGGTCCCCGGCGACTGGCAGATGCTCTCGTCATCCCACCCCCATACGAAGGGTGACGCCTTCAGCGCCGTGTTCAACGTTCCGGTGCCCAGGGACGGGGAGGCGACGCTCGCCTATCGGGTGCGGATGCGGTACTGAGGATATCACGAACCAGAAATGAGGAAGGCGGTGGGAATACCACCGCCTTTTTTCGTGAGTGCTGAAAAGGTGCAGGCTAGGTCCGTGACTGTACGCTGACGATGACCTGCTCCGGCTCGTCTGGCCGCACCATGTGGACGGCGCAGGAGAGGCACGGATCGAAGGAGTGGATGACCCGCATCACCTCCACCGGCTCCTTGAGGTTCTTCACCGGCGTGCCGACCAGAGCCTGTTCGATGGGGCCAAGGATACCCCGGGCGTCCCGGGGCGAGGCGTTCCAGCAGGTGGGGGTGATCACCTGGTAGCGGCCGATCTTGCTGCCGGCGATGGAGAGCCAGTGGCCAAGGGCACCGCGCGGTGCCTCGGTAAGGCCGAACCCCTCCCCTGCCGTGGTGGCGGTCGCCTTCAGGTAAGCCGGCTGCCCCTCGCGGATCTCCCCAAGCCAGCCATCGAGGGCCCGGGCGATCTTCCGTGCCTCCTGAGCCCGGGCAAGGTTGCGGTCCATGGCCGAGATGCCGCGCCGGTAGTCGCCGTTCACCCACATCCGGGCCAGGGGGCCGGTCTCGCACGCCTCGCCGGCGTAGCGGGGCGCCTTGATCCACGAATAGGCGTTCGTCTTCGGATGGGCCGGAACGGTCTCTCCCTTGGCCGGATTGAGCCCCGACGGGCTCGAGTACCAGGCCTTCGTCACATCCTCGGTGATGGCCCCCGTGTTGACCGGCATGACCGAGGTGGAGCCGTCGGTCACCATCCCCCTTCCCAGGAGCTTCGTATTCCCCCAGGCGTCAAGGTCGAAGACCCCGAAGGCGAGGAGGTTCCGGCATCCGGCGCCGATGGTGTAGTAGTCGCTGTACTTGGTGGCCAGGAACTGGGCGTCGGGTATGTAGACGTTCTCCACGAAGGAGACAATCTCGGCCAGGTAGCCCCGGGCCTTGGTCACATCGGCGGCCGTCGGCACCTTGGTGAAGCCGCCGGGGATGTAGGCGGGGGAGTGGGGGGTCTTGCCGCCGAAGACAGCCCCCATTTCCTGGATCTTCCGGTTGATGTCGAGGGCCTTCAGGTAGTTGTTCACCAAGGCCGTGCTTTTGGTGGCGTCCACCCGCATGTCCCCCTTCCAGGCCGGCTGCCACGGGAGCATGTTCGGGCAGGTGGCATAGTCGGGAAGGCTCAGGTGGTAGAAGCTCAGGATGTGGGACTGGACGAAGTTGGCCGCCAGCACCAAGTTCCGCATCACCCGGGCGTTGTCGGGAACCGTCACGTTGTAGGCGTCCTCCAGGGTGTTGACCGCCGCGAGCCCGTGGGGGATGGGACAGACGCCGCAGATCCGCTGGGTGATGAGCTGGGCGTCCCGGGGGTCGCGCCCCGCAAGGAGCTTCTCGAAGCCCCGGAAGAGGGTGCCGGTGGCCCAGGCGTTGGTGACCTGCTGGGCGCCATTTACTACGTCGATCTCTATCTTTACTGAAAGGTGACCCTCGATTCGGGTGACCGGGTCGATCGTCATGACTGTTGCCATTGTTTCCTCCTGATGGTTACGTGAAGATCATCCCGTTCTACACGTTCTTGTAGAAGGGGGTTGCGATGGGGAAGGTGGGCTCGGTGCAGCCGATGCACGGCGCTCCTGCCCCCACACACCAGTTGACGCCGTTGTGCCACTTGAGGGTCGAGCAGTTGGACTTCGTCTCCGGCCCCTTGCAGCCGAGGGGCTTGAGGCACCCCGAGCTGAGGCCGAATCTGTTCACCTCGTCCTGCTCCTTGCGGGGGCAGTTTTCGTGGAGCTTCAGGCCAAAGAGCGACGTGGGCCGTCCGACCGAATCGAGGGCGACCGGCTTGTTGAGGAGAATCTGCGCCACGGCCCAGACGATCCAGTCGGGGTGGGGGGGGCAGCCGGGGATGTTGATGGTGGCCTTGCCGGTAGCAGCCTTCACGCTCAGCACCTGGGTCGGGTTTCCCCCGGAGGCAGGGATGCCGCCGAAGGCGGCACAGCTTCCGACGCTCACGATCTTGGCCGCCTTGGAGGCGAGCATGGTCACCGCGTCCTTGAAGGTTTTGTCGACACCCTTGTACGACCAGGCGAAGCAGGCGGCGCCGTTGAAGGCGGTCGGCACGGCTCCCTCGACGATGAGAACGTAGTTCCCCTTGGTATAGGCCTGGTTGATGACGTCCACAACTGCGTCGCCGGCCAGAGACGAGAGGTTGGGGTGGTAGGCCAGGTTGACGGAGTTGACGAGCAGATCGCCTGCCGTCTTGGGGGCGACGGTTGATATCCGGTTCAGGAACGAGATGGAGCAGCCGGTGCATCCCGCCCCCTGGAGCCAGAGGACCGTTGGGCCATTGGGGTTGGCCAGGGCGTCTTTCAGCCCCAGCAGGTCGTTGGCGCTCAGCCCCAGGACCGTTGCCGTCATGCCGCAGTACTTGAGAAAATCGCGTCTTGATACCTTCATGGTTGCACTCCTTTTCGCATGGTGCCTTTGACAGGGCCAGGAGCCCGAGAACAAAAAAAAGCCGGGTCGCCTCAATGCTCGTAAGCACTATTTCGGCGACCCGGCTGTCTCGGTGAGACCCTGTGGGCTTTCCGTCCCACCCTCGCGGATGGTTTAGTATTTTCGTGTAGTTATGCTGTTTTTCCTGCGTCTTGGACGCTCTGTAACAAAAGGTGGTTAGCTTTATACCGTAAGCTGAGCGGTGAAATCAACCATAAAATTTCTCATTCATGACAACTGGCTGGCAATCTGGTAAGGATTTGGTAACAGCCCTGATATTATCGGCACGGGATCGGCTCGTAGTTTGCGTCGTAGACCCCCACGCATTTCATGATGCCGTTGGCCGCCGGCCGCCCCCCCGTGAGGCGGGAGTTGGCCACAAGCGTCGTGACGCCGGTGTCGGTGAAGAGAGTGGTGAGGGAAGTGGCCACCGAGCTCCCCTCCACAGTCACCGTGCCGGAGTAGTAGCTGTAGATGCCGTTGCCCGCCGTGATGGCCGAGTTTTTGACGACCGGCGAGGAGTGGAGATTGAAGACGCCAAAGGCAGTGTCGTTCCCCCCGACCGTAATAGTGACGTCCGAGAGGACCGGCGCTGCCATGAGGTTGTAGATGCCGTAGGCCCCCTTCCCCCCCTCGGCGCTGACGGTCACGTGGGCGATCCGCGGCGCGGCGCTGCCGTTGAAGATACCTACGATGGTTCCCTCAGTGCCGGTGGCTTCGACGGTCAGATGCCGCAGCTCGGCCTGGGAGGCGCCGGCCACCACCCCGGCATCGGCGGCACTTCCCCGCAGCCGGGTGGTCAGCTCGCCGGAGCCCTCGATGTCCACGTGGGGCTTCATGACGAGGGTGCTGATCCCCAGATCGTAGGTGCCGGGCATGATCTTCACCAGGTAGGGTTTGTCGGCGGAGGCGTCGGTGATAGCGTTGAGGGCGTCGATGGGGTTCGTGAAGTCGCCGCCACTGGGGGCAACGACCATGAGGTTGGCGGGCTTTTTCGGCAAGAAATCGTGGGTGTGGTCGCCGGCGGCAACGGTGCCGAGGCCGGTCCCCACGGGAAGGCGGGCCGCGTCGATGGTCCCCTGGACGATGTCGGCGCCGTCGTGGCCGTGGCGTCCCACCTTGTGGCCGGCGATGGGGCCGGCGATCTTGGCGTCGGTGACGGCGCCGTCGGCGATCTTCGGCGTCGTCACCGCCCCGAAGCCGAGCTTCTCGTCGGTGACGGCGCCTGCGGAAATCTTGCTGTACGTGATGGCGCCGGGGGCGATGGCCCGGTAGGTCACAGCTCCGTCGGCGATTTTCGGTGCGGTTACCGCGCCGTCATCGATTCCGGCGGCAAAGGCCCCGCTTCCCGCACCCCATGCCGTGAGTGCCGCCACCGTCACAACTGCCGCCCTGATTCCCTGTGCCATCATTCCCTCCCGACGTTACTGAAAAACGCCATCCACACCCGGAAGACCCGGCTGCTGACGCGCGAAGTGCCAATCTTACCACTAAAATCTTTCGCCGCAACTGGTATTTACGTCGCCCGGCGTTCCCGCCGCACCGCCAGGAGCATGCCGTTGCCCACGGTAAAGAGAAGCCCGCCGGCCAGGGCCCACCCGGCCCCCGGCTCCCGGTGGATCTCCACAAAGGCAGTCGGGACCGGGAACGGCTCCGCGTGCTTCAGGTAGATGCCGAGGCCGCCGTGGAAAAGGGGCTCGTTGGGCCGCACCGTCACCGGCGTTGTCCCCCCGTTCTCCACGACCCGCAGCCGGGCACGGTAATCGACCGGCATTCCCCGGGGGCCGGTCTGCACCTCAATGGCCTCCACCACCACGGAGCTGCCGCCGGGGAAGCGGAGGTCGGACCCCTCGAAGAGCTGCATGGCCTGCTTCGCTCCCCCCTTGGCGCTCAGAAGGTGGGCCAGGACGATCAGGAGAAACCCCACGTGCATGAACTGGGGCGCCAGGAGAGCGAGGAGTCCCCCCTTGCCGTAGCGCGTGCGCACCGCTTCAACACTGCAGAGAAGCGTGTTCACCACCATGAGGGACAGGAGGACGAGGGTCCCCCAGAGCCACCAGGAGGCGGCAAGGGGCGCCGCGCCGAGCCAGGCGAAGAGGGGCATCTCGTTCAGGGACGCGGCATCCTCACCCCCGAAGGAACCCACTGCCATAAGAACCATGACCCCCCCCATGAGCCAGAGGGCCAGGGAGAGGGAGGCGAGGGATTCGTAGATTCTCTTGATCATCGTAAAAAACCTGTTGAAGTTGAGTGAATTTGTACAGCAAAAACCAGGCCACCGGAAAATGGAAAGCCGTGATCAGAAGCTGTGGGAACTCTTCATCAGGATGCTCACCCCCAGGTAGGTGAAGAGCATGACCGCAAACCCGACGATGCCACTCCAGGCCAGGGCCTTGTCCCCCCCCGTTCCCCGGAGCCGCAGGTGGAGCCAGAAAGTGTAGTAGATCCAGAGGATCGAGGTCCAGAGCTCCTTCGGGGTCCAGAGCCAGTAGGTGCCCCAGGCGAAGTAGCCCCAGATTCCCCCCGACACCATGGAGCCGGAGAAAAAGGTGTATCCCACCAGCGCCGCCCGGTACTGGAGGTCCAGGAGACGCCGCTCACCTTTTGCCAGGAAGAGGCCGCCGAGGACCGCCCCGATGGCGAAGAGGGCATAGGAGAAGAAGGCCAGCGCCACGTGAAGCTCGAACCAGAGGGTACGGAGGATGGGAGGGAGCGGCATGGCAAAAGCGGGAAACAGCAGGGCCACGAGCCCGAAGAGGGCCGCCGCGCACCCCGCACCCCACGAGAAGAGGGCCGATCCCCGCAGCACCGGCGAATAGAGGAAGGGGAGCGCCATGAGACCGATGGAGACGGAGAAAAAGACGAGGGTGTCGTGGGGCCCCACCAGGGGGAGCCGCCCCAGCTCAATCCCCCGGACGGCCAGGTAGGCCGCGCCGGCCACGAGCCCGGCCGCGAAGAAGGGACGACGGAATGCGCCAAAGAGGTATAATCCTGCGGAGATAACGAGGAGCCATTTCATGGTATCGGTCATAGCACATTCGCCAGGCCAAGGAAAGGGATGGGGCGGAAAATCCCGACGGAACCGGCAACGACTGTAGGACGCCGCCGCCTACCGTCACTGAAAGGGGTGGTCAAGCGGGGACCGTTCTGGTATAACCGGGGCATTCAAAGGGATTGAAGCACGACCTCACTCCAGTCTGAAAATCGATTCAGGAGGAAACGATGAAACGGATCGTACAGTTGATTCTCCTCGCGGCCCTGGCCCTTGCCGCCGTCGGCTGCTCCCACAACCCCTTCAACATTCCGCGGGAAGACTACGAGCAGCGGGTAAAGGTCCTCGGCGTTGCCCCCCTCTTCATGGACGCCGACTCCGACATCCGCCATCCGGACAAGGATACCCTCGTTACCCTGGTACGGGAGTACAACCGGAAGAACGAGAAAGAGCTGGCCGCCATGCTGAAGGATTCCGGGGCCTACTTCTCGGTCCAATTCCTGGATGCTGGCGCCCCCGAGGAGCTCTACCGTACGCTCCTCTACCGGGCCGAGCGGCGCGACGACGCCGGCGTGGTCTACAACAAGCATTTTTACAAGCCCGAGGAGATCAAAACGCTGGTCACCCAGAACAACGTCGACGCGGTGCTCCTGGTGGTCGTGAGCGGCCTCACCAAGCAGGACCGGATCTTCTCCAGCAACCTCGTCAAATACCTGGATTCCGACTATAACATCCTTTCCATGTCCGCCCAGGTCCTGGACGCCAGCGGCGCCACCCTCTGGGAATATCCCAACTTCCGCGTCGGCGGCCCCACCACGCCGACCCTCGCCGTGCTCCAGTACCCCGACTTCGACGAAGCGGCCGCCAACATGGATGACCGGGTCGACGTGAAGTTCAAGACCATTCCCGGGCTCACCCGCCACCTGGGAAAGAAGGAGAAAGACCTCCTCTTGCGCGAGCGGAACGCCACGGCCCCCTACTACAACCTTTTCAACGACATGGTGGGACTCCTGAAGCCCCCCATCAAGCTCTTCGGCGACGACAAGACGGGGAGCTCCCAGCCCGCGCCGGCACCGGCTGCCTACCAGCCCACCTACCAGCCTGCACCGGCACCCCAGGCGGCTCCGCTCCCGGCGGCGCAGCCCGTCCCGGCGGCAGAGCCGGTTCCTGCGCCGCAACCGGAGACGGTGGTTGTGCCCGAGCCGACGCCGATCCGCGAAGTCCCGGTGCAGTAACTTCAACGCGCCGACCAGCACCAGCAGCACGAAGCCCGAGCCCCACCAGGCCCGGGCTTTTTGCTGCCTGTTGCTCAACGGCGATCCTCGTTTAAACTACAGAGACAGTCACACGATCTCCACACCCAAAACGGAGCCCCCATGAGACACCGCGAATTCACCCCGAGAAGAGTCTACGTCGCCGCCTCGTACATGGCGCCGGTGGGGCGCTACGACGGCAGGCACCGGGAAAAGCTCTCCTTCCTGGACCTGGCCGAAAAGGCCACGGCAGTCTTCGACGGCTCGCCGGTGAAACCCCGCGCCATCGAGGCGGTGGTGGTCGGCTCCCAGAGCCCCGTCGCCTTCTCCGGCGTGGACAACACCGCCGCCAAAATCGCCGGGGTCGTGGGCGTTTCCGGAGCCAAGTCGGTCCTCATCGACACCGCCTCATCCTCGGGCGCCTCGGCCTTCGAGAACGCCTACCTCCAGATCGCCTCGGGCCGCTGCGACCATGTGCTCGCCATCGGCATCCAGAAGATGAGCGACGCTCCCACCGCCGAGGCCACCCGCATCGTCGCCGGGGTCATCGACCGGGACGAGGCGGAGTTCGGCCTCAGCATGCCCGCCTGCGGAGCACTGGTGGCCCGGGCGCTCATGGAGCGGCACGGCCTCTCCGCCGACGAGTGGACCGCCTTCTCGGCGCTCCTCACCCAGCGGTCCCACCGCTACGCCGCTCGAAACCCCGACGCCCACCTGAACATGGAAATTCCCCTGGAGGAGTACTACCGACAGATCATCAACGGGAAAAACTACCGCTACTGGTGGCCCCTGCGCTACCACGACTTCTGCCCCATGTCCGACGGCGTCGCCGCCGTGATCCTCACCGCCGATCCCCAGGAGGTGCTGGTGAGTGGCCTCGGGAGCGCCACCGACATCCCCACCATCGCCGACCGCCCCTCATTCCACTCCTTTCCCGCCACCGTGGCGGCCGCCGCCGAAGCCTACGGCATGGCAGGGATAAAGGAGATACGTTCCTTTGCCGGGAAGATCCACGTAAACATGCACGACCCCTTCAACGGCTTCGGCCCCATCAACATGGTGGATCTGGGCTTCGTCCCCCGGGGGCGCATCCTCGACGCCCTGCTGGATGACGCGTGCACCGGCGAGAACGGCATGTTCCCCACGAACCTCACCGGCGGCCTCAAGGGACGGGGCCACCCCCTGGGGGCCACCGGCATGATCCAGGTGGTGGAGAACCACAAAATGATTTGCGAGGGGCGCTTCCGGGCCGGCCTCTCCCACTCCATCGGCGGCCCCATCAACAACAACATCGTCATCCTCCTGGAACAGAGCGGCCACTACGCGAGCCGTCCTCACGAACCCTACAAGCCGTGGGGGCTCCCCTCCCTGGGCCACCTCAAGCCGAAGGAGGTCACCGTCGACGCCCTCCTGGCGGAATCGGGTATTGTGGAAGGGACCTTCGTCACCGCCACCACCCGCTTCGACTACAAGACCGGCGACCCCGAGGGGATCATCACCATCGTCTCCTGCCGGGCAGCCAGCGGGAAGTCGTACCGCTTTCTCTTCGGCATCGCCGGCGAGAACTACCAGCAGCTCATCAAGCTCCTCCCCGGCGACCGGATCAGCCTGGAGCGAAGCGACGGCCAGATTCTCCTTAACCGGATGCCGGTGAAGAAGTTCTACCAGCGCACCATCGACGGGCTGGTGGACCTGGCGGAGAGCGGGTGGAAGAAGCTGACGGGGTGGTGAGCCGTGAAGCGATTAGCTCGGACGAAGATACTGATTGAGATTGGTGAATGAGATCGACACAAACATTGGGTGTTGACCATGGTATGAGCGGAAGTTATACTTTTACATAAAGGAGGTATAACCGTGAAAGCCATCAAAACAGCAATTTCCATCGAAAAAGATCTTTTTGACCAGGCAGAAAAAATGGCCCAATCAATGAAAGTGTCCCGCAGCAAGCTTTTCGTGATTGCCTTGCAGGACTTCATTGCACACCAGAAAAACAGGGAGTTGCTTGCCCAGATCAACGCGGCTTACTCAGACGAACCCGACACAGCGGAACAGACCCTTCGCCGGAAATCACGTCGGCAGCATCGGCGCATGATGGAGGGTGAATGGTAATCAATCAGGGTGACATTTACTGGATAGAACTTGACGAGCCCGATGGCTCGGAACCCGGCTACCGGCACCCTCACGTAATTGTCCAGAACAACCTCTTCAACCGCAGCCAGATAAAGACGGTGGTTGTCTGCCCTCTGACCTCGAATCTCAAACGTGCGGATGCCCCCGGCAACGTGCTTCTTGAACAGGACGAAGCCAATCTGGCAAAGCAGAGTGTCGTCAATGTGTCCCAGATTTTCACGGTGGACAAAACGCAACTGGATGAATACATCGGGGCCTTGCCGCCGAAGCGGATTCGGGAAATTCTCGACGGGATAAACCTTGTGCTCCAGCCGCGTGATGTGGATTGAGATGTAACAGAACCGAAGCATCGGTGTACTGCGGCTTGCTACCCCCTTTACAAGGGAAAAGGAGACTATTGCATGGCAACTCAGGCCCAAGAAGTTTTGATCAAGGCCCTTAAACTTTCACCCGTGGAACGTGCGGAGCTCGTGGAGAAAATCCTTGCCAGCTTCTCTTTCCCGGATCGTCAGGCCATTGATGAACTATGGGCGGCCGAGGCGGAAGAGAGAATCGATGCCTTTGAGAGAGGGGAGATCCCGTCGCGGTCGGCGAGCGAGGTCTTTGCCCGCATCGAGCGAGGCGAAATCTGATGAACGTCGAATTTCTTCAAACGGCCGAGTCGGAGTTCATTGAAGCGATAAATCATTACAACAATGAGAGTGAGGGACTTGGGTACGAATTTGCCGCTGAGGTGCAAAGAACCATCAGTCGTATTGTTGAGTACCCGTTGGCCTGAACGGCTTTGTCGAAACGCACTCGCCGCTGTCGAACCAACCGTTTCCCCTACGGAATCCTCTACCAGGAACGGGGCGATATGATTCTGATTGTGGCTGTCATGCACCTCCACCGGAACCCGCTGTACTGGCCGCAACGGCTTCCGACGGGCCGGCGCTGAAATCCGACTTTCCTCTTCCCGTGAAGCGAAAAGAGGCTATAATCGCTTCATAATGTGAAGCGATTATGGAGAACAAATGACTCGCTACATCTGGCAATCACCGTCCTGGCCCGATTTTCGGTGGGATGCGGAGAAGCTCCTCGCCCCCCTCGGTGAGTGCCGCAGGCTCCAGGGGAGGCTGCTCCACGCCGTCGCGGCCCTCGGCTTTTCCCTCGAAACCGATGCCCAGGCGGAGATCCTTGCCGAGGAAACCATGACCACCGCCGCCATCGAGGGGGAGCAGTTCGACCTGAAGGCGGTCCGCTCCTCCGTGGCCCGCCGGCTCGGCCTCCCCGCCGCCGGACTCCCGGTGGACCGCCACGTGGACGGCCTCGTGGCGGTGCTGATGGACGCAACGCAAAACTGTGACGAACCGCTGACCGTGGAGCGGCTTCAGGGGTGGCAGGCATCCCTCTTCCCCACCGGCTACTCTGGAATGCACCGGATCAGGGTCGGCCAGTGGCGCGGCGAAGAGCCGATGCGGGTCGTTTCCGGCCCCGTCGGGCGGGAGACGGTCCACTTCGAGGCCCCGCCGGCCGAACGGATCGACGAGGAGATGGCCCATTTCCTGGCGTGGTCGAACGAGAGCCGGGGAACTATGGAGGGACTTCTGCGGGCCGCCGTGGCCCACTTCCGGTTCGTGACCATCCACCCCTTCGAGGACGGCAACGGCCGGCTTGCCCGTGCCCTGACCGACATGGCCATCGCCCAGGACGACCGGCAGCGGATCCGCTCCTACAGCCTCTCCTCCCAGATCATGGCGGAGCGGGAGGCGTACTACAATATCCTCGAACGGTGCCAGAAGGGGGACGGCGACATCACCGAATGGCTCACCTGGTTTCTCGGCGCCCTTGCCCGGGCCATCACCCGTTCGGAAACGCTCCTGTCCGTGGTGCTCGACAAGGCCGCCTTCTGGCGCCTGCACGGGCACCTCCCCCTCACCGGGCGGCAGCGGAAGGTGGTCAACCGCCTCCTCGATGCCGGGAGAGGGGGCTTTGAAGGGGGGCTCACCACACGGAAATACGCATCTATTGCCGCCGTGAGTCGAGCAACGGCTTTCCGGGAGATGAGCCAGCTCGTGGAGTGGGGGGTCATCAGGCAGGCGGCGGGGAAGGGGCGGAGTGTGAGCTATGAGCTTGTGTGGCCGTAACGCATATCCCTACAAACGGAATAATACCTAAAATCGTTGCAACGGTAACCCGTTGGACCTGAAAGGTTGGGCAAGAAAAGAAGGGGAATAATGACAAATTCAGGAAAATTCATAGCTCCTGCACTCTCTTTCATCTTCGGCGTCGGAGCAGGTTGGATTGCGCATGGGAAACTGATTGAGGTTCTGTTCACTGCATATGTGCCGGCTTTAGCCACACTCTTCGCTGCCTACTATGGCGCAAAGTACGCTTTTGACTTGCAGCACAAAAAGCAGGAGGATGATGTAAAAAAAACCAACCTCGCTAACGGTAATATTGCAATGTTTACCTTACTGTCCATGGTCAACTCTCTTCTGAACTACCAGGGGCAAATAATAGACCCTATCAGGACCAACCCGAAGGCCTTCCTGGAAATGTCCCCAACACTTTCGTTCCTAAGGGAAGACTTGTCCTTTAAGATCAAGGATCTGTACTTCTTGATCGAAAAAAATGATCCTAATTTACTGGGCGAATTAATGCTCGAAGAGGCTCGGTACAAAGCAGCCATGGATGCAATTAACGAGAGGTCTAGGCTACACATACACGAGATTCAGCCTCTTTTGGAACGATGCGGCATCATAGAAGGGGGAACGTACACTTTTGAAGAAATTGAGAAGGTGTTGGGTAACCGCTTTTATACAACATTGCATCAACAGCTTGCTCAGATTATAGACCACGTTGACAGTGCCCTCATTTCAATGGACGCTACTGGCAAAAAATTGAATGAAGCATTAAAAGCTGCATACCCAAAAGAAAGAGTGCTTGCCATAGTGGTGCCAACATGAGGCTGCACTAGGGGCGGGCCAGCCCAACTACTCGCGGCACACGGCCTCAGCTTCGCTCCGCCGGTGCCTCTCACGTTAAAGTTGCAAATCAAAGCGCCGACGTGCTTTCCGTCAGCCATCGGCCAGCACCTCTGATCCACCATAAAGGAAACCATGGAACAGTATCCTCCCCATGACCACGAACAGTTGCTGGAACTGGCCACCATGCGGATGCCCTTTGGCAAGTATCAGGGGCGCCGCCTGATCGATCTGCCGGAGCCCTATGTCGTCTGGTTTGCCGGGCAGGGCTTCCCCGAAGGGAAGCTGGGCACCATGCTGCGCGCCGTCTATGAAATCAAGGTAAACGGGCTCGAATATCTGTTCGACCGGTTACGGTGAAGGTGCCGACCGGCAACAGGACCGGCCCGAACCACCGCCACGGAGACACCCCATGACCAACCAAACCATCGACCCCTCCGGCCTCATCCCCCCCGAGCGGGACGCCTGCGCCATCATCTGCTACATCAACAAGGAGGCGCGGCCGACCCACGGCAACGTCCAGCGGACCATCGAGGCCCTCGTGAAAATGGGGCACCGGGCCGGCGAGATCAACGGCGAGGGGGACGGCTGCGGCGTGCTGACCGACATCCCCCGGATGATCTGGCGGGAGGTCCTTGAAGGTGCCGGCCATGACCCGAACCTGGCCGAAATGCCGGGCTTCGCGGTGGGGCATCTGCTGCTCCCGAAGGAGGCCACCACTGCCGATCCGCAGCTCCAGGAGACAATCCTTGCCCGCTTCGCTGCCGCCGGGGTGCAGCTTCTGGTGGAGCGCCCCGGCATCGTCCGGAGCGAGGTCCTCTCCAGCCGCGCCCGGGAGGGGGAACCCCTCTTCTGGCAGGTGGCAGTGCTCTGCCCGGAGAAGGTGGCCGCGCCTGCCCTTCTCTTCCAGCTCCAGACGGCCATCGAGCGGGATTTTGCGGTCCACGTGGCGTCCCTCTCGGCGGATGTCACGGCCTGGAAGGTCCACGGCGCGCCGGAACTCCTCCCCCGCTACTACCCGGAGCTGCGGCGCCGCGACTTCCTCTCCTCGGTCACCATCGGCCACAGCCGCTACTCCACCAACACCCTCCCCACGGTGCTCCGGGCCCAGCCCTTCTCGCTTCTCGGCCACAACGGCGAGATTAACACCATCGCCCGGCTCCGGGAAGAGGCGCGGATGATGGGAATCCCCCTCTTCGCCGACGGGTCCGACTCCCAGGATCTGAACCGGACCCTGGAGGGGCTCATGTTCCGCTACGGCCTCACCCTCTTCGAGGCCATGGAGGTGGTCTTCCCCCCGATCTTCAGCGCCATGGACGGGATGGCGCCGGAGCTGAAGTCCATGTACACCTGGTTCCGCCGTTTCCTGAAGGCGAGCGCCCAGGGGCCGGCGGCAATCATCGCCCGGCACCGGGAGCTCTGCGTCTTCAGCGTCGATGCCATGGGGCTCCGCCCCCTCTGGGTGGGTGAGACGACAAAGGAGATCTTCGCCTCCTCGGAACTGGGGGTGGTCCCCCACGAGGAGATCCTGGCCGACCCGAAGCCCCTGGCCCCGGGCGAGAAGGTGGGGGTGCGGATCACGGCGGGGCAACCGGTGGAGCTCATGGACCATCCGGCGCTTCGGCGGGATGTCTTCCAGAACTTCCGGAAGAGGACGAACCTCCCGGCCCAGGAGAAGGCCCTGATGGCGGCAGGTTGTGTAGGGGCAATTCATGAATTGCCCCTACGGACCGATGGGGCGGGTGTCGGACAGAAGGCAAAATGGCACCGCAACGCCAAACTCCACCAGGACAACCTCATGTCCGCCTTCGCCTGGAAGTCCAGCGACCTCTCCAACCTCCGGGAGATGGCCAGGAGCGGGTCGGATCCCATCGCGTCCCTGGGGTATGACGGCCCCCTGGCCTCCCTCTCCAACCAGCGCCAGAACCTCTCCGACTACTTCAAGGAGCAGGTGGCGGTGGTGACCAACCCGGCCATCGACCGGGAGCGGGAGGCGGAGCACTTCTCCACCCGGGTCTACCTGGGGCCCCGACCGCAGCTCAAGGGGCCGGCCCGGCCGGGAGTGGCGCTGGAGGTGCCGCTCCTGACCGGCGGCCGCCGCATCGGACCCGACCCGGCCGACGCCGCCGTGGCCCGGGAGTTCGGCACCGCCACTTTGGAGGGGCTCGTGGCCGCCTTCGGCGACGGGAAGGGGCGCTGCCGGGTGATCCCCTGCTTCATGGGAAAAGACGAGAGTCTGGGAGACGCCCTGGCGCGCCTCACCCGCGAGGCGGTGGAGGCGGTGACCCGGGGCGCGGCGGTGCTTCTGCTGGATGACAGCGACTGCTTCGCACCGGGGAAGGGTTTCATCGATCCGTTCCTGGTGACGGCGGAACTCCACAAGGGGCTCAAGGAGGCCACCGACGCCTCGGGCGAGGCTTTGCGGCGACGGGCATCCCTGATTGTCCGCTCCGGGGCGCTCCGGAGCCTCCATGATCTCATCTTCGCCCTCGGCATGGGGGCCGACGCCCTCTGCCCCTACCTCATGTGGGAAGGGGCCGGCGACGGGGCGGGGGTGAAAAACCTCCTCTCGGTCCTCGCCAAGGGGCTCGAAAAGGTCATTTCCACCATGGGGACCCACGAGATCGGGGGCTACGGCAAGTACTTCGCCTCCATCGGCCTCTGCCGGCACCTGGCGGAGATCTTTGAGACCCCCAACTTCTGCGGCACAGGTCAGGGGGGGCTCACCCTGGAGCGGCTGGAAGGGGAGAACCGCTCCCGCACCGCCGTGGCCCGAAGCCGCGAAAAGCAGCCGGTGCCGGTCCAGTTCCGGCTCTACCCCAAGATATGGAAGATGGTGGGGGCCGTGGCCAAGATGGAGGAGACCTACGCCGAGCTCTCCCGCCTGATCCAGCAGTACGAGGCGGAGAATCCCCTGGCCATCCGGCACCTCCTGGACCTCCGCTACACCCCGGAGCTGACCGTGGACCCCGACGAGGTGGACACGGGCGTGGGGGACCACAACCTCCCGATCCTCATCTCGGCCATGAGCTTCGGCTCCCAGGGGGAGACCCCCTTCCGGATCTACGCCGAGGCGGCCAAGCGGCTCAACATCGTCTGCATGAACGGCGAGGGGGGTGAGATCGCCGACATGCTGGGAAAATACCGGAAGAACCGGGGGCAGCAGATCGCCTCGGGGCGCTTCGGGGTCAACATGGCGTTCCTCAACTCTGCCGACTTCCTGGAGATCAAGGTGGGGCAGGGGGCCAAGCCGGGCGAAGGGGGGCATCTCCCCGGCTTCAAGGTGACGGCCAAGATCGCCGCGGCCCGCCACGCCACGCCGGGAGTGTCGCTCATCTCCCCCTCCAACAACCACGACATCTACTCCATCGAGGACCTGGCCCAGATCGTGGAAGAGCTCCGCACCGCCAATCCCACGGCCCGGATCTCGGTGAAGGTGCCGGCGGTGGCGGGAATCGGCACCATCGCCCTGGGCGTGGCCAAGGCGGGGGCCGACATCATCACCATCAGCGGCTATGACGGCGGCACCGGCGCGGCCCGCAAGCACGCCATCAAGTTCGTGGGGCTCCCGGCGGAGATCGGGGTATCCGAGGCCCACAAGGCCCTCGTCTCGGCCGGGATGCGGCAAAAGGTTGAAATTTGGGCCGACGGCGGCGCCCGCACCGGTCGCGACGTGGTGAAGCTGGTGCTCCTGGGGGCCAACCGGGTCGGCTTCGGCACCATGGCCATGGTGGTGATCGGCTGCACCGCCTGCCGGGGCTGCCACCTGGGGACCTGCCACGTGGGGATCGCCACCCAGATCGAGACCACCGAAGAGGCGGAAGGAAAGGGGCTGAAGCGCTTCGTGCCGCGCGTACTGGAAAACGGGGTCATCTACATGAGCACCTTCTTCCGGGGGATGGGCCGGGAGATCCGGATCCTCACCGCCAAGCTCGGCTTCCGGCGGACCCAGGACCTGGTGGGGCGGAGCGATCTTCTCATCCAGGCCCGGGGGCTCGACCGCCTCGACCTGGCGGAGCTCCTCCTCCCGGCCCGGGCCGAGGAGCACCAACCCTTCGAGCAGGAGGTGCGGATCATCCGCAAGCCCCTCAACTACCTCACCTCCCTCATCTCCGGGCTCGTGACCGACGCCTTCACCACGGGTGAGGAGCGGGTCCGCTACGACGACGACAGCGCCACCAGCTCCGACCGGGCCATCGGCACCCACCTGGCCGGCGCTATTGTGCGCGGGGTGGCGGAGGGGCGGTTCCGGCCCGAACAGCGGGCGCTTCTCCAGTTCCGGCGCGATTCCATCCCCGGCAACGGCCTGGCCGCCTTCTCCATCGACCGGATCAGCATCCGGGTGGAGGGTGGTGCCCAGGACGGGGTCGGGAAGTCGGCCTCCGGCGGCAAAATCGTCATCCTCAAGGGGGAAAACCGCGAGGGACGCCGGGTGGGGGGGACCGTCGGCAAGGGGCTCGCCTACGGCGCTCAGGGGGGAACCTTCCTCGTCCAGGGGGATGCCGACAGCCGCGCCTGCATCCGCCTCTCCGGGGCTGACGTGGTCTTCGGCTCCCGGATCACGGAACCCCTGGACGACGCCCGGGGCGACATCGCCTCCCGGGCCAATCTCAAGGGGTTCGCCTTCGAGTACATGACCGCCGGCCGGGTCGTGGTTCTGGGGGACCCGGGCCCCTGGATCTGCTCCGGCATGACCGGAGGAGTGGTCTACTGCCACCTGGACGAGGCCATGGGACTGACCCGCGAGGCCCTGCGCCGCCGCCTGGCCAGGGGGGCAGGAGTGGAAATCCGCAGCCTTGATGAAGAGGATGTTGCCAGAGTAGATGAGTTACTGCTAACATATCACCGCGAACTCCTCCACTCCCACCAGGAGGAGGAAGCCGACGCCGTGGAGGAGATCATGGCCGCGGCAAGAAACGGCTTCGTGAAGATCGTGCCGGAAAAAAACGTCATCACTCCCAAGAGTACGGAGTGACGCAAACCGAGCAACCAGCATAGACAAGGAGGTATCACCATGGCCCGAAACGTTTACGTCGACAAGGATGTCTGCATCAGCTGCGGTCTCTGCGTGGAAACGGTCCCCGAGGTGTTCCGTTTCGACGACGACAACCTGGCCGAGGTCCATGACCCGGCCGGCGCCCACGAAGATAAGATCCAGGAGGCCATCGACGCCTGCCCGGTGGCCTGCATCCACTGGGGGTAACCGGGCCCCGCACCCCCATAAAACGGGAGCATGCAATGATTATCCTGATTCTGAACTGCCGTGGCTTTTCCATCAACTTCCATCTCTTCGACTGGTCGAAACGGACGGTCCTCGCCCGGGGGGACGTGGACCGGATCGACCTGGGGGATTCCTTTATCAGCATGGAGGTGCCGGGGCGCGCCCCCTACCGCCAGGACTCCGAATGCCCCGGTTTTGGCGCCGCCGTCGACCTGCTCCTCCGCTCCCTGACCCACCCCCAGGTGGGACCCCTTGACCGGGTTGAGCAGATTGTCGCCGTGGGGCACCGGGTCGTCCACGGCGGCGAGCGGTTCTCCTGTTCGGTTCCGATCGATGCCACGGTCATCGAGGCGGTGCGGCGGGTGGAGGCCCTGGCACCGCTCCATATCCCCCCGAACCTGGCAGGCATCGAGGGGGCACTGTCGCTCCTCCCCCATATCCCCCACGTGGCGGTCTTCGACACGGCGTTCCATCAGGGGATGCCGGAGCATGCCTACCTCTACGCCCTCCCCTTCGAGTGGTACGAGAAGTATGGCATCAGGCGCTACGGCTTCCACGGCGCCTCCCACTGCTACGCGGCACGGCGGGGAGCGGCGCTCCTGGGACGCTCTCCGGCCGCGTGCAACCTGGTCACCATCCACATCGGCAACGGCACCTCCCTCTGCGCCGTCCGCAACGGCCGCTCCATCGACACGAGCATGGGGCTCACTCCCCTTGAAGGGACGATGATGGGAACCCGCTGCGGCTCCATCGACCCCGGCATCCCCCCCTTCATTATGCAGGCTGACCTCATCTCCCCCCGGGACCTGGACAAGATTCTCAACCAGCGGAGCGGGACGGTGGGGATCACCGGGGTCCGGCTGGAGCGCCCCGCGTTCCTGGAACGGGCCGCCGACGGCGACCCCCGCTGTCTTCTGGCCCTGGAGATGGAGTCCTTCCGCATGAAGAAGCATCTGGGCGGCTACGCCGCGGCCCTCGGGAGCCTCGACGCCGTGGTCTTCAGCGCCGGTGCCGGCGAGGGGGAATGGCTGATGCGGGAGAAGGTCCTGGACGACATGGAGCTCTTCGGCATCCGGCTCGACCGGGAGCGGAACCGGGCCGCCCGTTCCACCGACCGGGAGGAGCGGATCAGCGCCGATGACTCCACCGTGGCGGTTTTTGTGATTCCCACCGCGGAGGAGATGGTCTACGCCGAGGAGGTGGCGGCGCTCCTGAATGGCGCCGCGGAGATGACAACCGCCTGAAATGGGGTAAACTATCTGTCTCATCGAATTCGATCCACCAAGGAGGCGGCCATGTCGCTGGAAGGCAGGAAAGCTCCCGACTTCACCCTGGAGGGGAGCGACGGGAAAAAGCACTCCCTGAAAGACTACGCGGCGAAGACCACGGTCATCTACTTTTACCCCAAGGACAGCACCCCCGGCTGAACGAAAGAGGCCATCGGCTTCCGTGATTTGAAGCCGGAATTCGACAAACTCGGAGTCTGCCTCCTGGGCGTGAGCAAGGACAGCCTCAAGGCCCACGAAAAATTCATCGGAGACCAAGGGATCACCTTCACCCTCCTCTCGGACCCCGACGCCGCCATGATGAAAAACTATGGCGCCTTCGGCGAGAAGGTTCAGTACGGCAAGACCACCATGGGGACCATCCGCTCCACGGTGGTTGTCGGCCCCGACGGCACCGTGGTTAAACACTGGGCCAAGGTGGCCAAGGCCGACGCCCATCCAGCCCAGGTGCTGGAGTTCCTGCAGAAACGCTAGGGGCGGGATTTTACCACCTTTTTCCGCTCCGTCAAAACCGTTGACATGAGCCCCCATTGCGCTAGAGTGTGAACTCGGCATTTCACTCGACATCACGGAGAGTAGAATGCAGCCAGCCGCCACCACAACCCACTCCCTCTTCCCGACCCTGCCGCCCGAATTCCTTCCTCTGGCGCTCTATACCGTTGCGGCAACTCTCCTGATCGGCCTCCTTCTCCTGGCAGCCTGGTGGCTCGGCGCGAAAACAACGAACCGCAACAAGGAACTCCCCTACGAGTCCGGCGTTATCCCCACCGGCTCCGCCCGCCTCGCCTACCCGGTCCCCTTCTATCTCATTGCCATCTTCTTCATTGTCTTCGATGTGGAGGCCGCCTTTATCTTCGCCTGGGCCACGGCCTGGCGGGAGCTGGGGATGGCGGGGCTCGTCCATATCACCTTCTTCATCGTCATCCTCCTTCTCGGTCTCGTCTGGTTGTGGATCAAGGGGGGCCTCGACTGGGGCCCCTCCCGCGAGAGGAGGGGCCATGGAAGAGACTGAGGTCCCGCAGAACAACATAGTCCTGGCCCGCCTCGACGACCTCATCAACTGGGGGCGGGCCAACTCCCTCTGGCCCATGTTCTTCGGCCTCTCCTGCTGCTTTGTCGAGATGATGACCTCCTTCACCTCCCGCTACGACGTCTCCCGCTTCGGCGCCGAGGTGCTCCGGGGGACGCCGCGGGAGGCGGACCTGATGGTCATCGCCGGGACGGTCTTCAAGAAGATGGCCCCTTCCATCCTTCGACTTTACGAGCAGATGGCCGAGCCCAAATGGGTCATCTCCATGGGGAGCTGCGCCAACTCCGGCGGCATGTACGACGTCTACAGCGTGGTCCAGGGGGTGAACCAGATCATCCCGGTGGATGTTCACATTCCCGGCTGCCCGCCCCGCCCCGAGGCGTTCCTCCAGGGGCTCATGCTCCTGCAGGAGAAGATCAAACGGGACGAGCGCCCTGCCCGCAAAGTTCTCCACCTGGCCGGGGGAACGGAGGGGACGGTCAGGCCGGTCCTCGTGGATGGCGAGACGAAATCCCGCGACACGCGTGGGCCCGGCATGGAGGGGACCGCCATCCGCGGCACCTCGGTGCAGCATCCCCATTTCCCGATGCCCCGCTCCGACGAGATGTGGCGCCCCCCTGCCCCGAAGCACCCTTACCCCGACTTCGGCCTCGCCGGCGAGCTTGAGACGGCCTTCGGCCACCGTGTTACCGTAGACCCCGCTGCCACCGACATGCTCACCTACCGCTGCCCGCCGGAGCTGGTGCCCGACGTCCTGCGCCACCTGAAGACCCGCACGTCCGCCCCCTTCCGGCGCCTGGAGGACGTGGCCTGCGTGGACGAATCGTGCCGCCGGGAGCGGGAGCGGTTCCAGGATTTCACCGTCAACTATCACCTCCTGAACTTCGACCTTCCCGGCCACCTGCGGATCAAGACAGAACTAGGAGGGGACCGGCCGGAGCTCCCCACCGTGACAACCGTCTTCCCGGCGGCCGACTGGTACGAGCGGGAGGCCTTCGACATGTACGGCATCCGCTTCGCCGGCCACCCGAACCTTCGCCGCATCCTCATGCCCGCCGACTGGGAGGGGCACCCCCTGCGGAAGGAGCACCCGTTCCGGGCCACGGAGATGCCCCCCTACACGGTGGACGACGCCCGACGCCACCAAGCGCTCCCCGCCTCGGACTTCTTCGACCGGGTGGACGACGAGACCCTCATCCTCAACCTGGGCCCCCAGCATCCGGGGACCCACGGCATCATCCGCTTCGTCCTGAAGCTGGACGGCGAAGAGATCGTGGACATGGACACCGACATCGGCTACCACCACCGGGGGGCCGAGAAGATCGGCGAGCGCCAGCACTGGAACCAGTTCATCCCCTACACCGACCGAATCGACTACCTGGCCGGGGTCCAGAACAACCTGGCCTACGTGAACAGCGTGGAGCGGCTCTGCGGCATCACGGTCCCGGACCGGGCCATCACCATCCGGGTCATGCTGGCGGAGCTCTTCCGGATCGCCAGCCACCTCGTCTGGCTCGGCACCTTCGCCGCCGACGTGGGGGCCATGACCCCGGTCTTCTACACCTTCACCGACCGGGAGAAGATCTTCGACATCGTGGAAATGGTCACTGGCGGCCGGATGCACCCCTCCTGGTTCCGGATCGGCGGCGTGGCCGAGGACCTCCCCGAGGGGTGGGACGGGGCGGTGAAGGCGTTCCTCGACTGGATGCCGGCGCGGCTCAAGGAATACGAGGACCTCCTGAAGGGGAATCCCATCTTCCGGGCGCGGCTGAAAGGGATCGGCGTCATCACGAAGGACGAGGCCATGGAGTGGGGAGTCACCGGCCCCAACCTGCGGGCCTGCGGCGTTGCATGGGACCTGCGGAAAAAGATCCCCTACAACGGCTACCAGCACTTCCACTTCGAGATCCCCACGGAGGAAGGGAGAGACTGCTGGGCCCGCTACCGGGTCCGCATCGAGGAGATCCGTCAGTCACTCCACATCGTCCGGCAGTGCTGGAAGGAGATGCCGGCGGGGCGCTGGATCACCGACGACTACCGCTACGTCCTCCCCAAAAAGCGGGACACGCTCCACGACATCGAATCCCTCATCCACCACTTCATCAACGCCACGCGGGGGATGGCACCCCCCAAGGGTGAGAACTACAGCGCCATCGAGGCCCCCAAGGGAGAGAACGGCTACTTCGTGGTGAGCGACGGCCTCAACGTCCCGTACCGGGTCAGGATCAAGACCCCCAGTTTCCCCCACATCCAGGCCCTCCCCCTCATGAGCAAGGGGTGGCTCGTGGCGGATTTTCTCGCCATCATCGGGTCGATCGATTTTGTGCTGGCGGATCTGGACAGGTAAGGGAATTCCCCCTCCCCTCGCGGGAGGGGGCCAGGGGGTGGGGGAAGCAACATTGAAACCACGTCATGCACTGAACGATAGGGCTCGAGATCTTCGCAATCATGCCACGGATGCTGAACGCATCCTGTGGGGTCACTTGCGCAACAGCCAGATTGAAGGGGTCAAATTCCGGAGGCAGCAGCCAATAGAAGAGTATATCGTCGATTTTGTGGCATATTCTCCCAAGCTCGTCATTGAACTCGATGGCAGTCAACATGCGGACAACCTGAAGTATGATGAGCAAAGAACGGCTTGCCTCTGTCGCAACAGATTCAGGGTTTTGCGATTCTGGAACAATGACATTTTCGAGAATATCGAAGGGGTTCTTACCGTGATCAGACAGAGTTGCCTTGAACTAGCTTCCCCCACCCCCCAACCCCCTCCCGCGAGGGGAGGGGGAGTTTAATCGATGGTGTCGGAAGAATTGCAAAAAGAACTTCGATCCCGCGTCGCCCATGCCGTCACCAACCGCGAGGCGGCGGTGGACGTGATGAAGGAGCTTCAGTGGCACTACGGCTGGCTCACCGACGAGGCGGTGATCGAGGCGGCGGAGCTCCTGGGGCTGACGCCGCTCCAGGTGGAGGAGTTGGCAACCTTCTACGAGATGATCTATCGCCGTCCCGTAGGTAAGCGGGTGGTCCACGTCTGCGATTCCATCTCCTGCTGGGCCGTGGGGGGCCAGAGCCTCATGGCGCACCTGGCAGCGACGCTCGGCATCGAGCCGGGGGGGACCACGGCGGACGGGATGTTCACGCTCCTCCCCTGCTGCTGCCTCGGCAACTGCGGCGAGGCCCCCACCCTGATGATCGGCGACACCCTCCACGGCCGGGTGACGCCGACGCGGGCCGAAGAGATCCTGACGGCGGAGCGGCAGGCGCTTTCTGTCACGGAGGAGTGAGGTCATGGTCAGAATCAGACGGATATACGACGAACCGGCAGCGGAGGACGGGAAGCGCATCCTCGTTGACCGCCTCTGGCCCCGGGGAATCGCGAAGGAGAAGGCCCGGATCGACGAGTGGCTGAAGGAGATCGCACCGAGCGACGAACTGCGGAAGTGGTTCGGCCATGATCCGGCCCGGTGGGACGAGTTCCGGGAGCGGTACCGGCGGGAGCTGGAGGCAAAGGCGGAGTTTCTTGACCAACTGCGGGGGCTGACGAAAAAAGGGACGGTGACCCTCCTCTTCGCGGCCAAGGATGAGGAGCACAACAACGCGGTGGCGCTGAAGGAGATACTCGGGTAGGGGCAACCCCGTGTGGTTGCCCTGAACCGGGCGGCCACACGGGGCCGCCCCTACGGGAAAAAACATATCGTTCATGGAACAGGTCCTCTTCCGACATAACCGCCCCGGCCGGTGCGTGACCTTTGCCGAGTACCGGGCCGAGGGGGGATTCGGAGCACTGGAGAAGGCGCTCTCCGGCATGTCGCCCAACGACGTCCAGCAGGTGGTGATCGATTCCAACCTGCGCGGCCGCGGCGGTGCCGGGTTCCCCACCGGGAAGAAGTGGTCCTTCGTCCCCCGGGACATCCCGGGCCCCCGCCACCTCATCTGCAACTGCGACGAGATGGAGCCCGGCACCTACAAGGACCGGGTGCTTCTGGAGGCGAACCCCTATTCCCTCATTGAGGGGATGACCCTGGCCGCCTACGCCATCGGCGTGGCCCACGCCTTCATCTTCATCCGGCGCGGCTACGAGGAGGCGGCGGAGAACTGCCGCCGGGCCATCGCCGAGGCCAAGGCGGCGGGGCTTCTCGGGGAGAACATCCTGGGAAGCAACTTCTCCCTTGAGCTGGACGTCCACCAATCGGCGGGTCGCTACATCTGCGGCGAGGAGACGGCCCTCATGAACGCCCTGGAGGGGAAGCGGGCCAACCCGCGGGCGAAACCCCCCTTCCCGGCGGTGAAGGGGCTGTGGGGGCGCCCCACGGTGGTGAACAACGTGGAGACCCTGGCCAACATCCCGGCAATCGTGGCAAACGGCGCAGCCTGGTTCAAGGGGTTGGCAAAGATTCCCGAAGCGGCGGGGACCAAGCTCTTCTGCGTCAGCGGTCACGTGCGGAACACCGCCTGCTTCGAGCTGCCGCTGGGGATGACCCTGGGCGAGATCATCGATGGCCCCTGCGGCGGGATGCTCCCGGGGCGAGAGTTCAAGGCGTGCATCCCCGGCGGGGCGTCGACGCCGTTTTTCACCAAGGCACACTGGAACGTCCCCATGGATTTCGACACCGTGGCCAAGGCAGGGTCGCGGCTCGGCACCGGCGGCATCGTGGTTTTCGACCAGAGTACCTGCATGGTGGCGGCGACCCTGAACCTGGTCTCCTTCTACGCCCGGGAGTCGTGCGGCTGGTGCACCCCCTGCCGGGAGGGGCTCCCCTTCGTGCAGGACGTCCTGGCCCGGATCGAGGCTGGCGAAGGGCGGGAGGAGCACATCGGCATCCTCCGGGAGCACGTGCAGTATCTGAACTATGCCTTCTGTCCCCTGGCCCCCGGCGCCATGGGGCCGGTGGAGGGGCTGTTGCGGCTCTTCGAGGATGAGATCCGGGAGCATATCGTGCTGGGGCGCTGCCCCTTTGGAGGAAAGTTATGAGGACACCGGCCGATGACTTCGGCAGCCTCGTCACCCGGGCCACGCGGCTCTGGACGGGAAACTTCGGCAATCTCCTGGTCCTGTCGCTGGTCTTCGTGCTGGTGGGGTGGATTCCCGTCGCCAACGTGGCATTCCTCGCCGGCTACACCCGGGCAGTGCTCAAGGTGGCACGGGGTCAGAAGGCCGAGGTGGGGGACATCTTCCGGGCCTGGGACTGCTTCGGCGACCTCTTCGTCTATCTGCTCCTGGTGATCGTGGCCCAGTTCGCCCTGAACCACGTGCCGGTCATCGGGCAGGTGGCGGGGTTCGTCCTGTCGGTGGTGGTGGCCCCCGGCATGTACGGTATCATTGACCGGAAAATGAAGTTCATGGACGCCTTCCGGTGGAGCCTGGAAGCCATCAAGGGGGATATGGTCGGCTGGCTTCTGGCGGTGCTCGTGGGCGGCATCTTCATGGCCGTGGGAGCGGTGCTCCTGGGCATCGGCATCATCATCACCCTCGGCTGGGGGAGCCTCATCATGGCGCTCCAGTACGACCGGGAGGAGCCGTCCCGGGTGATCATCCTGTAGCAGACAGCCCGGGAGAGAATGAGTAACCAAGGAGAACCCGAATGTTCAAGCATGAGCGCGACCGATACCACTTTCAGTGGAAGGATCTGGGGGACGTGGCCCTCGGTCGCCCAAACCTCGGCGCGAGCACCAGCATCGCCGTCTACCGGCTGATGCAGTATACCCTGCGCGATGTCATCGCCACCCGCTTCGACGTGGGGACCGCCAACGAGGTCTTCCTGGAGGCGGGAAAGCTGGCCGGGACAGAGTTCTGCCGCAACCTCCTGGACACAAGCCTCGACTTCAACGGCTTCGTTGCCGATCTCCAGGAAAAGCTCCGGGAGCTGGGGATCGGCATCCTACGCATCGAGAAGGCGGACCTGGCAACGCTTGAGATCGTCCTGACCGTCTGCGAGGATCTGGACTGCTCCGGACTGCCGGTAACGGGCGAGACGGTCTGCGAGTACGACGAGGGGTTCATCGCCGGGATTCTTCAGTGCTACACCGGCAAGGAATTCATCGTCAAGGAAGTGGACTGCTGGGCCAGCGGCGAACGGACCTGCCGTTTCGAAGCGCGGCCCGCAGGGGAGGACGCCTGATGGATGAGCGGGAGCGGGAACTGATCCGTGCCTGTACCGACCGCCTCACCGCTCTCCTGGCGGAAGGGCAGGCGGAGGGTCTGGCGCCGGCCGACGGCGTGCCGGCGGATCTGCACCCCCTTGTCGAAGCGGTCAACCAACTGGTTGCCGCCTTTGCCGCATCTCAGGAATTCATCCTGGCCCTGGCCGACGGCAACCTGGACGTGGCACCGCCCCCCCGCAACCAGCTGGTCGCCCCCTACAAGCAGCTCCATGCGAACCTGCGGCACCTGACCTGGCAGGCCAAGCAGATCGCCGCCGGAGACCTGAACCAGCGGGTCGACTATCTGGGGGAATTTTCCATCGCCTTCAACGAGATGATCAACGCCCTGCGGGAGAAGCGCCGCACCGAAGAGCAGCTCCGCCACCTGAGCATCCACGACCCCCTCACCGGCGTCTACAACCGGATGTACTTCACCGAGGAGATGGAGCGCCTGGAGCGGGGCCGGCACTACCCCGTGAGCATCATCGTGGCCGACCTGGACGGGTTGAAGCAGGTGAACGACACCCAGGGGCATGCTGCCGGCGACCGCCTGATCCAGGCGGCGGCCCAAGTGCTGAAGGACGGGGTTCGGGCCGACGACGTGGTGGCGCGTATCGGCGGCGACGAATTCGCCGTGATCCTCTCCGACACAACCGCCGCGTCGGCCGCTACCGTGCTGGAACGGATCAGGGAGTGCGAGGGGGAGGTGAACTGCCACGCAACGGACTTCGTCGTCAGCCTCTCCCTGGGAACGGCAACGGCAGAGCTGAAGGGAAGCGTGGAAGAGGCCCTGCGGGTGGCCGACCTGCGGATGTATGAAGACAAGTTTGCCCGGAAGCAGGGGAGGACGCCCCCCACCCCCTTCCGGCTCAGTGAGTGACAATGCCGAAACTCATCATCGACCACATACCGGTTGAGGTCCCCGCCGGCACCAGCGTCCTGGAAGCGGCCAAGAGCATGGGGATCTGGATCCCCCACTTCTGCTACCACCCGGCCTTGGGGAGCGTGGGGGCCTGCCGGCTCTGCGCCGTGAAGATGCTGGACGGCCCGGTGAAGGGAATCCAGATGTCGTGCATGCTCCCGGCCCAGGACGGCATGGTAGTCTCCACCACCGACCCCGAGGCGGTGAAGATGCGGAGCCTCGTCATCGAGTGGCTCATGACCAACCACCCCCACGACTGCCCCGTCTGCGACGAGGGGGGGGAGTGCCTCCTGCAGGACTACACCGTTGCCGGCGGCCACGGCATCCGCCGCTTCGAGGGACGGAAGCGGACCCACGTGAACCAGGACCTGGGGCCGTACATCGAGCACGAAATGAACCGCTGCATCCAGTGCTACCGCTGCGTCCGCTTCTACCAGGAGTATGCCGGCGGGAGCGACTTCGGCGTCATGGGGAGCGCCCGGCGAGTCTACTATGGCCGGTTCGAGGAGGGGAAGCTGGAGTCCCCCTTCTCGGGAAACCTCGTGGACATCTGCCCCACCGGGGTCTTCACCGACAAGACCGCCCGCTTCCGGGCCCGCTACTGGGATTATGAAATGGCCCCCTCGGTCTGCCCCTGGTGTTCCCTTGGCTGCAACACGGTGCCGGCGGCCCGCTACCGGGAGCTCCTCAAAACCATGGCCCGGGAGAACCCCGCCGTGAACGGCCCTTTCATCTGCGACCGGGGGCGGTTCACCAACGCCCCGGTGAACGACCTGGCCCGGCCGCGGGTGCCGCTGGTGGACGGGAAGGAAGTCCCGTGGGACGCAGCCCTCGATACCCTCATGGTGCGGATCGCCGAACTGGGAGAACTGTACGGCCCCGGGAGCCTGGCGGTGGTCGGCTCCCCCCGGCTTGCGCTGGAGGGTAACCTCCTTCTGGCGCGATTGGCCGAACTTCTCGGGGCGGGTAACCTCTGCTACTTCGCCGACAGGGAAGAAGGAGAGCGGGTCGCCGCGGCCGTATCCCTCCTGACCGACGGCAACGCCGCCTCCATGGCCGATGTTCGGAAGGCCGACTGTGTTACCATTGTTGACTGCGATCTCCGGGACGAGGGGCCGATGATGCTTCTGGCGGTCCGGCAGGCATGGCGCAACGGCGCGCCGGTCTTCCTGGTGGGCAAACACTCCCCCCTGGAGCAGGCCCGGGCCGTCTCCATCGAAGCCATAGAGCTCAGCATCCTAGAGGAGGCTCCCCTGGGGATATTCGAGCGGCCCGTGGTCATCTGTGGGACCAGGAACAACACCCCTGCCGCCATCAAGATACTTGCCCGGGCCGATGCCCGGATCGCGTGCCTCCTTCCCGGTCCCAACGCCTTCGGGGCGGGGCTCCTGGCGCGGGAGCACGGCGCGGTTTCCCTGGCCGAGGCAATGGCCTCCGGGAAAGTGAAAGGGATCCTCGCCGTGGAGGCCGACATCCCGGCGGATGTGCTGGCACGGGTTCCCCTTGTCGTCGCCGCCGACTGGCTCCCCACGGAGGCGGTCCGGCGGGCCCAAGTGGTCCTCCCCACCGCTGCCTGGGTGGAGGCGGACGGCACCTACGTCAACAACGAGGGGCGGGCCCAGCGGTTCAGGAAGGTCATGGCGCCGGGCCTCCCCATCCGGGGGCTCCCGGCCCGCTACCACGCCTCCCCCGACAAGCCGGCGCCGTTCCATCCGCCCCGGGTTCACCGCAGCTTTCCTCCCGGAGGGGAACTGCGCCCTGCCTGGCGGTTTGTGGCGGAACTGGTTGAACGGTTAGGGGGCGACGCGGTGACGGAACCCTTTGAGGGACGGTGGGAGCTGCTGCGGGAGCTTGACCCGGAGGGGGGAGGAGTGAGATTGGGGGAATGATAGGGATATTCTCGGAGAGACTGAGAAACTGCTGAAGCGAGACTATCCCTGTAGTCGAGTGTCGCATTGCGGAGAACAATTACCACCGTTGAAACCATATCGCCTTGCATTTCTACCCCTTTCTCACCCCACTGAAAAGCGGGGTATAACCAACGGGTTACACCGGCCCGGAGTGCCGGTGAACCCTCAGCCGTTGAACCACTTATTGCACCACATAAATTTAAAGTGTTGAGTATAATTCTAAGGGGAGCCGGAAATCTCCATTTTTAGCCGGTCCAGTTTCGGGAAGGAGGTCAAGAGTGTATGAACACTAAGTTTAATAAGGTCACTTTTCGGGGGTCTGCTTGTACAGCTATTAATAGGATGTGCAACATATACGTCGCCAATAACGCCAAACACAAGGGTTGATCCTGAGGTCGGGTACGTCTACGGTCGCTTTACGCTTGAAAAGCCGGACATCGGCATCATAAACCTGGATTTGAGCGATATTGATAGCTCCAAAGTTCTTTACCCTGCACGCGGGAAAGATTTTCTCGACTGGGAGATATAGTGGACCCCAATTTCAGGACAATAGTTTAAGATGGTGCCTGCGATAAAAAGGAGCAGGCAATGAGTGAACGGAAGCGCAAAAGCTTCACCAGTCAGTACAAGACGAAAGTTGCTCTTGAGGCGATCCGAGGCGTCAAGACTGTGAACGAAATCGCCCAGGAGTTCGGTGTCCATCCGACTCAGGTCGGCGAATGGAAGCGAGAACTCCTCGCGCAGGCGCCTAGCATATTCGAGACCAAGCGCGGCCCAAAGCCTGAAGATCCGTCATCCAGCCCGGAGCGGCTTTACTCCGAGATCGGGCGACTGAAGATGGAATTGGACTGGCTCAAAAAAAAGTCCGGGATCGACCAATAACTGATCGTAGGCACTGGGTTAGCCTGCTGGACCCCATGGCCCTCACCCGGCAATGCGCGCTGGCTGGCATCGCCCGCTCCACGGTGTATGCCCCACATTTGGCCGCTGTATCGGATGATCTGGAGTTACAGCTACTGACGTTGATTGATGCCGAGTATACGCGTCATCCGTTCTATGGCAGCCGCAGGATGGTGGTGCATCTGGGCAAAGCCGGGCATCTGGTCAACCGTAAGCGGGTCCAGCGACTAATGGGGGTCTTGGGGCTGGCTGGCATGGCACCAGGACCCAAAACCAGCCTCCCTCACCCTCAGCACAAGATTTATCCGTATCTGCTCAGAGGCGTGAATGTGATACGGCCCAACCAGGTCTGGAGTACCGATATCACGTATGTCCGCCTGGCGCGCGGCTTTGCCTATCTGGCGGCAGTAATCGACTGGTACTCAAGGAAAGTGCTGGCATGGCGGTTATCGAACACCTTGGACAGCGATTTCTGTGTTGACTGCCTGGAACAGTCGCTACGGGCCTACGGCACGCCGGATATTTTCAATACTGACCAAGGCTGCCAGTTCACAAGCGATGCCTTTACCGGCGTCCTGAAGTTACACGACATCGCAATCAGCATGGATGGACGCGGTCGGGCGCTGGACAATATCTTCGTAGAACGGCTCTGGCGAAGCGTCAAGCACGAGGATGTGTACCTGAAAGGGTACGTCGACATGCTTGGATTACAGTTGGGCCTGACGGAGTATTTTGAGTTTTACAACACTGAACGGCCTCATCAGTCGCTGGGCAACCGTACGCCGATTCAGGTCTACCGAACGGCCAGCGGCGGCGGAGCAAGAATCGTGGACAAATTTGTTGAGCGTAAAACCACGCTCAAAACTGGGGCAGCGCCGGTCAGCTGCGCGACCGGGCACCACCTTAAACTCGACGGTTTATTGTCTTGACTATAGGGGCCACTCAAAGACCATCAATAAGCTTTGCGAGCAGAATGGAGACTTTGCTAAATTCGTGGAAGATGTCAAAATTGATTTTGAGTCAAAACGGATTCACAAGTCAGAGTATGATGAAATCCCGAAAGACCTTGAAAAATACATCGTTGAGAAATTTGGAATCCAGCAAGCTGGCTAAGCAAATTCAATTCGTTATGGGGTAGTCTACTATGAGTCCAACAGTATTCCGCGAAGCCGGCTTTCGATTTTACTTCTTTTCCAGAGAAGAGCCGAGAATGCATATTCATGTGCAGTCAAGCAACGGAGAAGCAAAATTCTGGATAGAGCCAGAAATTCAGATCGCGCAGAATCACGGCCTTTCAATGAGGGAACTTAACGAGGCTGACGGCCTCATAAAGGAGCATCAAAATGAAATCCGCAAAGCGTGGCAACAACATTTTCCCAGCTGAAGTTACTAACATTTCGTGTAATGGAATCTGGATGCTGATTGATGATCAGGAAATGTTTCTGGCATTTGAGCATTTTCCTTGGTTTCAGGAAGCATCAATAAAGAAAATCCTGCATGTCGAAATGCCTTCAGAAAACCACCTTTACTGGCCTGAACTGGATATTGATCTGGATGTAAACAGCATTCTCTATCCAGAAAACTATCCTCTTGTAAGTCAGCAACAAATTGAACAGTAAACGAATTCACCAGGTTTCCAACAAGGTGGCGGCACACAGCCGGCGCGATAAATCTGCGCCGCTGGTGCGCCCCCGCGCCGTTACATCGCTGAAAAGGTTACAGGCTGTATTTGAGGAAGCACTTGATAAACAAGAGAATTCGGAGTCCTGAATGGCATCTTCGGCAGTCATGACCGCGCGAAAGAAACAACTCGACGAGGCAGCGCAATCCCTCACACCGGGCGAGCGCCTACGTCGTGCCCTTGAACTTTCCGAGTTGTGCCACGCCCTCAGGGAGAGTGGCAGGGAGGCTGTTGCCGCCGAGGGGGAAGCACACTGTGATCAGTGAGTTTCACCAAGCCATAGACGTTCTCGAATCGTTGTGGGGGGCGGGAGGCATCGACGGGTACGCCCTTGTCGGCGGACTCGCCGTCTCGGTATGGGCTACTCCCCGCGCGACCGAGGATATCGACATCCTCGTGTTGGTGGCCCACGACAAGGGGCTGGAGAGTTTCACGGAGGCGCTTCGCGCTAAGGGGATCGAATTTCAGGTCCACCGCGGCGGTGTGGACGATCCGGTGCCTCTGCTCGTCACAGCAGAAATTGCCGGTATTCCGCTCGATTGCATCATCGCCACGAAGAAATGGGAGGCCGAGGCGGTGCAGCGCGCGGTGGGAATCGAGTTCATGGGGAAAACGGTGAGGGTGCTCGCTCCAGAGTACCTCATCGTCATGAAACTCAAGGCCGGTGGTCCTCAGGATCTGCTCGACGCGGCGAGGATAGTGGAACAGTCCAAATACGACAGGGAGTTGCTCGATGCTCTTGCAAAACGGCTGAAAGTGACCAAGCGGCTTGAAAAGCTGCGACAGGCGTAAGAGAGATGAGACCATGACCGATTTCATCCTCGGCATGGAAGAGAACGGAAACCATTAACTGACCCCCAAAAGGAGCAATAGTGAGCAGTTTACCCAAATGTCCCAAATGCAGTTCGGAATACACCTACGAAGACGGCGCCATGTACGTCTGCCCGGAATGCGCCCACGAATGGCCGATGGCTGGGCCGGCAGTGAGCCCGGAGGAAAGCCGCGTCGTGCGCGATGCCTTCGGAAACATGCTCAATGACGGCGATTCTGTCACGGTGATCAAGGATCTGAAGATCAAAGGCTCGTCATCGGTGGTCAAGGTCGGCACCAAGGCGCGAAACATCCGCATCGTCGAGGGCGACCATGATATCGACTGCAAGATCGACGGCATCGGCGCCATGCAGTTGAAGTCGGAGTTTGTGAAGAAGGCGTAGATGCCCTGGAAAGGGGACAAGCGGGGGAATCCTGCAGGGACGGGGAATCCTGCAGGGACGTAGTTAATTTGTTGAGTCAATCAGCATATAATCAAACATGTCATGAAATGAGCTGGGAAATGCCAACTATTTTGCGAGTGGGACCATATCGTTTCTTTATTTATGCAAGCGACCGCGATGAGCCAGTACATATCCATGTCGAGCGAGAAGACAATGTGGCTAAATTCTGGCTCGACCCTGTCCGATTACAGACCAGTGGCAGATTCAATCGATTGGAGCTGACAAGGATTCGGGCTATCATCGCTGAAAACCAACAAGAACTGATGGAGGCGTGGGATGAGTATTTCGGCTGTTAAGATGCAGATTCCCTTTGCCGTTGATATCCACATAACCGAAGACACGCTCTCGGTCGATCTGAGTGACGGAAGAAGCATTGCCGTCCCCTTGGGCTGGTATCCGCGACTGGAGCTCGCCACCCCGAAGGAAAGAGAGAACTGGAGACTCATCGGCAATGGCGTGGGAATCCATTGGAGAGACATTGACGAAGACATCAGCGTCGAAGGCCTGCTGGCCGGCAGGGCGTCTGGGGAGAGTCAGCTTTCTTTGAAGAGGTGGCTGCAATCGCGGCAGAGTCGGACAACCACCGGGAGTGGGGATCACTAAGGCGGAACCTCTCTATCATGTCACCCATCACCCTCGACATAGCAATCCACCTGGCCAAGATCGCTCTGATCTTCTTCGTGGTGCTGACCCTGGCGGCGTACCTGGTCTTCGCCGAGCGGAAGGTGCTCGCTTGGATCCAGGACAGGAAAGGGCCGAACCGGGTGGGGCCCTTCGGGCTCCTGCAGCCCCTGGCGGACCTCATCAAACTCCTGACCAAGGAGGACTTCCGCCCCGCCGGGGCCGACAAGTGGCTCTTCTACCTGGCGCCGGCCATGGCGGCTATTCCGGCCATCCTCACTTTTGCGGTGATCCCCTTCGGGGCGCCGGTGACGCTCCTGGGCCGCGAGATCCCGCTCCAGGTGGCGGACCTGAACGTGGGGCTCCTTTTCTTCCTGGCGCTGTCGTCCATCGCCGTGTACGGGGTGGCCCTGGGGGGGTGGGCGTCCAACTCCAAGTACGCGCTCCTGGGCTCCATCCGGGGGCTGGCCCAGCTCATCTCCTACGAGCTCTCCATGGGGCTTGCGCTGGTGCCGACGGTTATGCTGGCGGGGTCGCTGCGGCTCTCGGACATCGTTGCGGCCCAGGAGGGGATGTGGTTCATCGTCTGCCAGCCGCTGGCCTTCGTGATTTTTCTCATCAGCATCGCGGCGGAGTGCAAGCGGATCCCCTTCGACATCCCCGAGGCGGAGGGGGAGCTGGTGGCCGGGTTCCACACCGAGTACTCGGGGATGCGCTTCGGCCTCTTCTTCGTGGGGGAGTACATCAACGTCATCGTCCTCGGCGGGCTGGCCACCACCTTCTTTCTGGGGGGGTGGCACGGGCCGTGGCTTCCACCGTTCGTCTGGTTCTCGGCAAAGACCCTCGCCTTTGCCTTCCTCTTCATCTGGATGCGGGGGACTCTGCCGCGGCTTCGCTACGACCAGCTCATGCACCTGGGGTGGAAGGTGCTGACACCCCTTGCCCTGGTCAACATTCTGGTAACTGGATGGGTACTGATGCTCCTGTGACGGAGCGCACCGAACATTTATACGGGAAAGGGGGGGAACGGGAAGTCCGCATATCGCATCACGGTCTGACACACGCGCACTACTGGTCATTGTTCCGGAGAAATGAACTCTCACGCAACACAGCAAAGGAGGACGTGTCATGGTTGAGAACGTGAATACCAAAGACAAGCACGGGCACACGCCGCTCATCGACGCGGCAAAGACAGGGGATGTTGAGACGATCAAGGATCTCCTCAGCCGCGGCGCCGATCTGGAGGCCAAGAGCGAGAAGGGAAAGACCGCCCTCCATTATGCGGCGGCCAACGGCCAGGCGGCCGCCATCAGGGCACTCCTTGAGGCGGGGGCCCAGGTGGACGCCCGGGACATCGAATGGCACACCCCGCTCATGCTGGCGGCCAACTACGGATGCAACGAGTGCGCGGAAGACCTGCTGACGGCCGGCGCCGATCCCATGGCCAAGATGAAGCTCGGCAACACGGCCCTGACCTATGCGGAAGCGAACGGACACCCCGATACCCTTGATGTGATCAGGAAAGCCCAGCGGGGCAAGGCGGTCACCGCCTGATCCCGTAAACGTGCTGTAGGGGCGAGGCATGCCTCGCCCCACCCATTACACCTATGCCCATTTTTACGGATTTCAAAGCCATCGCCACGGGGCTCTTCGTCACCTGGAAGCATATCTTCCGCAAGAGCGTGACCATCGAATACCCGGAGGTGAAACGGACCCCCGCCCCCCGCTACCGGGCGCGGATCGTGCTCACCCGCGACCCCGACGGGGGCGAGCGGTGCGTGGCCTGCTACCTCTGCTCCGCCGCCTGCCCCGTGGACTGCATCTCCATGGAGGCGGCAGAGGGGGAGGACGGCCGCCGTTACGCACGGTGGTTCCGGATCAACTTCTCCCGCTGCATCTTCTGCGGCCTCTGCGCCGAGGCCTGCCCCACCCTGGCCATCCAGATGACCCCCGACTACGAGATCTGCGAGCGGGACATCATGGAACTGGTCTACGAGAAGGAAGACCTCCTCATGGACGGCTGTGGCAAGGACCCGGCTTACAACTTCTACCGCCACGCAGGCATCGGCGTCGCCCAGCCCCGGGGCGCGGGGGAGCGGGAGGAGGAGCCGGTGGACGTACGGGGACTGATGCCGTGAGGACGCAGAACTCTTCCCCATGCCGCGACGGCAGAAACCGTAATCACGTGTTTCAAACAACGGTTTACAATTATCATTCTCTGTGATATCTATCGGTTGCATCTTCGTTCGGCCATGCATCACACCATCTGGTCATAGTGCGGAGATACAGTGGTTTGCGCCCTTTTCAAGGGCTTCATCTCAGGGAAAGAGAAAGGAGAATCGTATGAATCGTTTCCGTCTGTTTGCCGTCGCTGCCATGGCGGTCCTTGCCGTGGCATCCCAGGCCGTGGCCGGTGATTTCGGCACCGCCGCCGAAGCAAAGGCCATGCTGGAGAAGGCCGTGACCGCCGTCAAGGCCGACAAGGCCGACGCCCTCGCCAAGTTCACCAAGGGAGAGGGTGGCTTCAAGGACCGTGACCTCTATCCCTTCTGCGGGGGGCCCGACGGCAATTTCACCGCCCATCCAAAGCTGGTGGGAAAGAGCCTGAAAGAACTGAAGGACAAGGCGGGCAAGGCCCTCGGCGAGGAGATGTATGCCGTTGCCAAGGAGGGGACCATCAGCGAGGTTTCCTACATGTGGCCGCGTCCCGGCAGCACCGACCCGGTTGCCAAGGTGAGCTTCGTCACGAAGGTCGACGACCAGGTCTGCGCGGTGGGCTACTACAAGTAGCATCATCGGGTTGACGCCCTTTCTTGAGGGAAAAATCAGGGGACGCTCATCGGGCAGGAAATACCCGGGAGCGTCCTTTTTTTCTGCAATTCATCATCGATGTGGTAGATTTAATCCGACATGGAACCGGTAATCTTTTACACTCTCGCCGTTGTGACGGTGATGGCCACGGTCCTCGCCATCGCCGAGAAGCATGCGGTGCATGCCATCGTCTATCTTGTCACGTCCTTTTTCTCCCTGGCGGTGATCTTCTTCATGCTCGGGGCGCCGGTGGTGGCCGTGTTCGAAGTGATCATCTACGCCGGCGCCATCATGGTCCTCTTCCTCTTCGTGATCATGATGCTCGACCTGGGGCATCCTGAGCGGGCCCGGCTCCCGGGCGTCCGTGACTGGTGGCCGGCCCTGGCCCTCGGCGCCGTGACCCTGGCGGCAACCCTGACCCTCTTCGCCTCCCGCGCCCCGGTGGTGTCGGCGACGGGAAAGGCCATCGGCGTCAAGGAATTCGCCCTGACCCTCTTCGGCACCTACGGCGTGGCGGTGGAGGTCATCTCCATGCAGCTTCTCTTTGCGCTCGTGGGAGCGCTCTATCTGGCAAAAAAACGACAGTAACAGGCGAGCCGGGCAACGATCCCGGCAAACAACACTCAAGGAGGAATACAATGAAACATCTCAAGGGAATGGTTGTTCTGCTGGCGGCCGTGGTAGCGATGTCGGCGATCGGTTGCACCAAGAAGGAAGGTCCGGCCGAGAAGGCCGGAAAAGAGGTCGACAAGGCAGTTGAAAAGGCAGGGGAAGGGCTCGAAAAGGCAACCGAGAAGAGCAAGGAGGCCGCCGAGAAAGCCGGGGAAAAGGTAGGCGAGGCAGTTGACAAGAGCAAGGAGGCCATCGACAAGGCCGCCGAAAAGACCAAGGAAACGGTCAAGGATGCTACCTCCAAATAACGGAAGCCCCACGCCATGATCGTCCCCTTCGAGCACGTCCTGATCCTGGCGGGCATCCTCTTTGCCCTGGGGCTCGTCTGCGTCCTGGTCTGGCGGATGAACCTCATCATGCTCCTCATCGGCATCGAGGTCATGCTCAACGCCGCAATGCTCGCCTTCGTGGGGGGCGCCGCCCGGTGGGGGATGGCCGACGGCCAGGTTTTCTCCCTCGTCATCATGGCCCTCACCTCCGCCGAGGTCTCCCTGGCCCTGGCCATGGTGGTCTATCTCCACCGGCGAAAGAAGACGGTGGATGCGGATGAGTTCAGTGAATTGAAAAGCTGAAATTCTAATCCTTTATTACCACGGAGGACACGGGGGAAAGACTTTTTATCGGAAAAAACCGGTTTGGGTCTTCCTCCGTGATCCTCTGTGCTTTTTGTGGTTATCGGCTTTTTTATGAAACTCTACCTTGCCCTTATACTCCTGCTCCCCCTCCTGGGCGGCGCCATCAACGCCCTTGTAGGTCGGAGGCTCCCGCGCCGCCTGAGCGAAGCCCTGGCCTGCGCCGCGGTCTGGGGGGCGTTCGCCTGCACGGCACTTGCCTTCGCGGCATACCAGACGCCAGTCAAGGTGGAGCTCACCACCTGGCTGGCGGACTTCGATTTCACGGCACCCATCGCCCTCTATCTGGACCCCCTCTCGCTGGTGATGACGCTCATGATCACCTTCGTCTGCGGCCTGATTCATCTCTACGCCGTGGGGTACATGGCCGGCGAGGGGAGCCACGCCCGGTTCTTCGCCCTCCTGAACCTCTTCGTCTTCGCCATGCTGGTCCTGATACTGGCGGAAAACCTGCCGCTCCTCTACCTGGGGTGGGAGGGGGTCGGCTTCTGCTCCTACGCCCTCATCGGCTTCTGGTACACCGACCCGAAAAACGCCACCGCCGGCCGCAAGGCGTTCATCACCACCCGCATCGGCGACACCGCCTTCGGCATCGGCATCGTCTGGTGCTTCCAGCTCTTCCAGACCGCATCAATCACCCAGATCAACCAGATGGGATTCCTGATGCCCGTGGGTGTCATCACCGCCCTGGGGCTCCTCTTCCTGGCCGGGGCCATGGGGAAATCGGCCCAGGTTCCCCTCATGGTCTGGCTCCCCGACGCCATGGCCGGCCCCACGCCGGTCTCGGCCCTGATCCACGCCGCCACCATGGTCACCGCCGGGGTCTACCTCATGGCGCGGATGTCGCCCCTCTTCAGCGCGGCCCCCGTGGTCATGGCCGCCGTGGCCATAACCGGGGCCGTCACCGCCTTCTACGGCGCATCGTGCGCCCTGGTCCAGCGGGACTTCAAGCGGGTGCTGGCCTACTCCACCATCAGCCAGATCGGCTACATGATGCTCGGGGTCGGGGCCGGCGCCGTCACCGCCGCCACCTTCCACCTGCTGGAGCATGCCTTCTTCAAGGCGCTCCTCTTCCTGGGGGCAGGCTGCGTCATCTCCGCCCTCCACCACGAGCAGGACATCTTCAAAATGGGTGGGCTGCGCACGCGGATGCCCGTCACCTTCTGGGCCTTCCTGGCCGGGGCCGCCTGCCTGGCGGGGCTTCCCCCCACCGGCGGTTTCTTCAGCAAGGACGCCATCCTGGCCGCGGTCTGGGCCAAGGGAGGGCTCCTCTACGGCGGGCTCTTCGGCCTCGGGCTCCTGGCGGCGCTCCTCACCTCCTTCTACACCTTCCGGCTGGTCTACCTCGTTTTCGGGGGCGAGGGGGTGAAGGAAGTCCACCACAACCCCCGGATCATGGAAATAATGCTCCTCCCCCTGGCGATTTTGGGGCTCCTCGGCGGCTTCATCCACCTCCCCGCGTTCCTGGCCGACGGCTGGCTCGGGCGCTTCCTGGCCACGGCCCTCACCGAAGGGGCAGCCCACCTCTCCCACGGGGAGGAGATGGCCGTGGAGGGGCTTGCGTCGCTTGTGGCCATCACCGGCCTCGCCGCAGCCCACCGCCGCTACGGGGGCCTGCGGCGCGCGGCCCGGATCGAGGCAGCCGCCACGGAGCCCACGGGGATCGCCGCCTTCCTCCTGAACGGCTGGTATGCGGACCATCTCTACCGGGTCCTCTTCATCCGCCCCTACGAGGCCATGGCCGGCTTCCTCTGGCGCCGGGTGGACGAAGGGGTCATCGACGACTCCCTCGACCGCCTGGCCGATGGACTGGGCAAGACCGGCCAGGGGCTCGGGCGCTGGAGCTGCGGGCGGGTATCGGTCTATCTCCTCAGCTTCGCGGCGGGACTGGCGCTGATCCTGGGGTGGCTGGCGTGGGGGTGGTTAGTGTAGGAATACCCTTTGTCCAAACCCATTGGTTGACAACATGATGAATCGGAGGGGAAAGACCATGGCAGAAAAGAAAACAGCGGCACGGAAGATCTCTGCAACCAGCACCAAGCAGGAGATGCTGGAGGCCTACACCGAGTTGGCGCGGCAGCTGGAGGAACAGCGGGCCGCCGAGATGAAGCCGGAGGCGATAATCGAGGAGAAGGCTGTGAAAAAGACCATCGAGACCGCCGACGCCCTCTCCACGGAAGGGATTACCAGGGAAGTGGCCACCCTGAAGGCCGAGATGGGGCGCCTCCTCTCCGGACTCTCCGAACGCCTTGAGGACGAGGTGAAGAAGTACCAGGCGGTCAAGGGAGCCGTGGAGGCAAAGGAAGCGGAACTTCAGGAGATCTACGAGATCCAGAAGTCGGCCTCCACCCTCACGGCGCTGCTGGAGCTTCAGGCCACCAAGAAAGAGGAGTTCGAGCAGGAGATGGCCGAGCGGAAGGAAAACCTTCTGGGCGAGATCGAAACGACCCGGGCTGAATGGGACGTCGAACGGAAGCGCCACGCCGAGGAGACCAAGGCCCGCGACGCGGCCGAGGCCAAGCGGCGGGAGCAGGAGGAAGCCGAATACCGCTATGCCTTTGGCCGCGAGCAGCAGCTGGCCCGGGAGCGGTTCGAGGACGAGCGGGCAAAGCTGGAGCGCGACATCCAGAACAAGCGGGAACAGGCCGAGAAGGAGTCCGCCGAGCGGGAGCAGGCCATCGCCAGAAGCGAAGTCGAGTTGAAGGAACTCCGGGAGAAAGCCGCGGTCTTCCCCCAGGAACTGGAGACCACCGTGACTCGCGAGGTCACGGCCGCCGTGGAGAAGATTCGCCTCGAGGCCGACACCCGCCTGGAACTCCTCAAGAAGGAGTACGAAGGAGAGAGGAACGTCTTCCTGGCGCGGATCGCCGCCCTGGAGGGGAAGGTCAAGGAGCAGACCGAGCAGCTCACGAAGATGAATGCCCAGCTGGAAAAGGCCTACGGCCAGGTCCAGCAGATCGCGGTCAAGGCGGTAGAGGGGTCGGCGGCGGTGAAATCCCTTGGCGGAGGGCAGTCGTTTGGTGGTGATGCCGGGCGGGGGCAGGGGTAGGATCAAGGAGCTTGGCGTGAAGAAGCGAAGAAAGAAAAACCGGAACGAGGAGCCCCTTTGCCTCCCCGACAGTGACGAACAGTTCGCGTACATCGCGGGAGCATCTTCAAGATATCTGTAGAGTTCGTGAGCCAATTACAAACCAGAAAAAGGAAGGATACATGACAATGAACAACCCCCTGAAAATTGTGGTCGCGGGTCTCGTTGGCGGCTTTATTGGTAACGGGGTGTTGGGGGCATTATTTTCGAGTCCGCCGATCCAGACGATTCTTTACAACCCCGAATTACAAAGCCAACTCTTTATAGCGATCACCCCGAAACGAAACATTCCAGTCTCCGTAGCAGGCCTTGTCATCTTAAGCATCATCCATGCTTGGCTCTTCAGCGTTCTCATGCCCTCGTTACCCGGAAAAACGTGGTTGAAAAAAGGACTGTTCTGGGGGCTGACGATTTGGTTGATGTATTGGTTATTTCAGGAATGGTTTATATACAACACGTTACTTGGTGAGCCACTCATTCTGAATGTTCTCGAACTCACTATTTTGATACTGGGTTCCTTGGTTGAAGGAATAGTTATCGCGTTTTTTCTGGCGCGTAAACCTTCAGTCAACATCCAGGTTAAATGATCACCACACCTAACGAGGTAGATGCACCTGACCGAAAGACCGTCAGGTGATCTCCCGGCCCGTTGGGCGATGAATCAATCAAATCAATAGGGGGTAATTATGAGAACAAGGTTCGGTATTATTATCACGGTGATAACGGCATTAGTTTCTATCGATACTGCGTCGGCATGCACTACTTTCAATCTGACCAGCGGCGACGTCAATATTTACGGGAGAAACTATGACTGGTCGGTCGGAGATGGTGCCGTGATCGTAAACAAGCGCGGACTTACGAAGATAGCGATGAAGGCAAAGGATGAGACTGGCCAGCCCGCAAAGTGGAAGTCGAAGTACGGGAGCATCACCTTTAACCAGTACGGCCGAGAATTCCCTCAGGGAGGAATAAACGAGGCGGGTCTGGTCGTCGAAATCATGGCCGTCCCGGCGGGTGAATACCCGGCAACGGATTCCCGGCCCTATGTGGGGAAAGCTCAGTTCCGGCAATATCTCCTCGATTCTTTCAGCACCGTCAAAGAGGTGGTCGAAAGCGATTCCGTCATCAGGGTTACGGCAACCGGCAAAGGTCCCATGACGCACCTGCTGGTGAGCGATCGCACCGGAGCCAGCGCCGTTATCGAGTTCATTGGCGGGAAACGTGTTGTCTACACTGGCGACTCCATGCCTGTCAGGACGCTTTCAAATACCCTCTATGCCGACTCACTCTCCCACTGGAAGGCCAAAAAAGTTCCGACAGTGGATACATGGATGTCCGTAGAACGGTTCATCCGGGCAGCTGATGCGACAAGCTCCTTTGATGCTAAAGCAGTAAAAGCCCCGGTTGATCATGCATTTGGCCTCTTGAAACAGGTTACTCAGGGAGACAAGACAAAATGGAGTATTGTGTATGACATCAAGAACCTGCAGGTATTCTTCCACACTTCTTCGAATCCAAAGCCTCGATCCATCGATCTGAAGAAAGTAGATTTCTCCTGTAAAACCCCGGTGAAAATGGTCGATATAAATGGGGGAAGCGGTGACATATCCAATAGTTTCCATGACTACACGCTGCAGGCGAACCGCCAATTGATCAGCGATGCTTTCGGGAAAACGGACTTCCTGAAGAACATCCCGGCCCAAACTATTGATGTCATCGCTGCATATCCGGATTCTGCCAAATGTGAGCAGTAGGAGGGTAAGAAAAGGGGGAACGGGCTGTGAGGTCATTGAGGCTACAACCGGAACTTTAGCTTGTCCCCTGTTTGAGAATACAGTTGTTCGCGTCCCCATTGTTCCGAGGTATAGCGACCAATAGCTTTTAAATCGGCGAAGGCCTTGTTGGTGAGGGTAAAGGTCGGCATCAATCTCCTCGATCAAACCCTTGAGAGAATAATCGGCAGTGCAGCTTTCTTCACCCTCAACAAGAGCGCGGCGCAACAAGGAAAGTCTGGTTTCACGTTCTTCCAGAAGCCGTAACCCGGCCCGGATCGCCTCGCTTGCTCACGACCGGCCTCAAAGTCAGCCTTTTCCCCGAAGGAGGGCGCTGATTCTCGGCTGGCTGGCTTGGGGTGGTTTAGCGTAGCTTGGCGAACAGATAGTGAGGAGGCGTTGTTATGGAGAAAAAAAACTCCTGGTTTTCGCGCTTCGCCAAATGGGCGTCCCGTGTTACAGGGCGACCGTTCAGTTTCGCCGTGGCCGTGGGTGTTATCGTCGTGTGGCTGGTGACAGGCCCTCTCTTTCACTTCAGTGATACCTGGCAGCTGATAATCAATACAGCGACAACGATAATCACGTTCTTGATGGTGTTCCTGATCCAGAACACCCAAAATCGCGACACTGAAGCCATACAGATAAAGCTTGATGAGTTGATCCGCTCAACAAAGGGCGCACACAACGCGCTTCTGGATTTGGAAGAACTGGAAGAGGAATCCCTGGATCAATTCAGGGCTCAATACGAGGCCCTGGCCCGCAAGGCACGAACGGAATTGCGTGAAGGGAAGCCTGACCAGGGAACTCCGGAAATTTGAACGTTACATCATCGGGGACTGTCGAAAAAAAACGAGACCTAACAAGGTGGGGAAACAAACAAAGAGGTCAAACGGGATAAATTCCAACCTTACGGAAGCTAATTATGGAAAGTATACGCGTATGCGTCAGCGATATGATGCAGACTCATTACGTTTATTTTTTGACGGAACCTATGGGGGAAAACTTCCATCCAGACTTCAATCCCGAATTGACCCCAAAGGAGATGCTTGAACTTGGTGTTTTTGGCGGGAAATATATGACGGACTGCACAAAGGAATTCCCGCAAGAGTGGTTTACTCATGCGAAACTCTGTCATGTGCGCCATGTTCCGGAGTTGAACTACTTCGGCGTTAACGCCTCTCAGCCCTTGTCTTACTGGCGGGAAATGGGGTGGATCCATACCGATGACCCTCGAGGCTGGTTTCAGTGGTACTGCCGGTATTATATGGGAAGAAGGTGCCCCGATGATCATCGGCAAATCAAAAGATGGAAGGCAATGTCACGGCATATGGCCCAGCTAAGAAAGAATTGTCCGGAGGGGCACCTGCTTTGCAGGAGAAAACAGCGCCAGGCACTGTTACACTGGGCTTACGACAGCAGAAAAATCTGAATCGCCAACAATCGGCGGCAGCAGAGAAGCCGATGCGCCTCACCACGATAAACACATGCAAAGACCATGACCACCTACCCGATCCTCACAATCCTGATCCTCCTCCCCCTGGCAGGGTGCCTCTGCCTGGCGCCGGTCTGGAACTGCGCGAAGTCGGCCCGTCCCATCGCCCTGGGGTTTGCCGTGGCAGAGCTGGCCCTGGCCGGGTGGCTCCTGTTCGCAGCGTCGGGGCTGCCGACGGCACCGGGGGCGCCGGCGGGGTATTTCCTCTGGGAGGATACCGCCTGGATCGAGCGGTTCGGCATCCGCTACCTCCTGGGGATGGACGGGATCAGCCTGCTGCTGGTGGCGCTCACGGCTTTTACCTCGGTGGTGGCCATGGCGGTGTCGTGGCGCGGCATCACCGAGCGGACCACGCTCCACTACTTCCTCATCCTCCTCATGGAGAGCGGGATCATGGGGGTCTTTCTCTCCCTTGATCTCGTCCTCTTCTACCTCTTCTGGGAGGTGATGCTGATCCCCATGTTCTTCCTGATCGGCATCTGGGGACACGGCCGGCGCATCTACTCGGCGGTGAAGTTCTTCCTCTACACCCTGGTGGGTTCCCTCCTGATGCTCCTGGCCATCATCGGGGTCTATCTCATCCATGGAGACGCCACCGGGGTCTACACCTTCGCCCTGCCGCTCCTGGCCCAGGCTCCCATTACCCACGCCGCGGCGCCGTGGCTCTTCGGGGCGTTCCTCCTGGCCTTCGCCATCAAGTTTCCGCTCTTTCCGGTCCACACCTGGCTTCCTGACGCCCACACCGACGCCCCCACGGCGGGGAGCGTGATCCTGGCGGCGCTGCTCCTGAAGACCGGAGCCTACGGGCTGGTCCGCTTCGGCTACCCCCTCTTCCCGGAGGCGGCCAAGGGATTCACGCCGCTTCTCTACGTGCTGGCCATCGTCGGCATCCTCTACGCCTCGTGGATCGCCTACGCCCAGGAAGACATGAAGCGGATGGTGGCCTACTCCAGCGTGGGGCACATGGGGTTCGTGGCCCTGGGAATCGCCTCCTGGAGCCCGGTGGCCCTCTCGGGCTCCATCCTCCAGATGGTGAACCACGGCCTCACCACCGGAGCCCTCTTCGCCCTGGTGGGGATGCTGGACGAGCGGACAGGCACCCGGGAGGTTTCGGCCTACGGGGGGCTCTGGGGGAAGGTGCCGGTCTTCTCCTTCTTCTTCCTCTTCTTCGCCATGGCATCGGCGGGGCTGCCGGGGCTCAACAACTTCGTGGGGGAGTTCCTGATCCTGGTGGGGGTCTTCCGGACCACGCCGGCGGCCGGGGCCATCGCCTTCCTCGGCATCGTCCTGCCGCTCATCTACACCGTCCGGCTCCTGCAGGAGGTGCTGTTCCAGACGGAGCGGCGCCCCCTGCAGCTCCCCGACCTGACCCTGCGGGAAGGGGCGATCCTGGCGGTGCTGGCGGTGATTGATCTATACATCGGGGTCCATCCGAAGCCGCTCCTGGATATCCTGAAGGTACCGGTGGCGCTGTTGACGGGGGTGGCGCCATGACCATCGCCGATCTCTGGACCATCATGCCCCTTCTGATCCTCGCCTGCGGGAGCGTCCTCGTGCTGCTGCTCGGTGCACTGGTGCCGGGACGCTACGGAACCGCCGTGGGTGTAGCGGTCTGCGCGGGAGCGGCCCTCTGGGCGCTGCAGACGCCCCCCCAGCCCATGGCGCCGACCCTGGGAGTGGCCTTCACCCCCTTTGCACGGGCCTTCCTGGTCCTCTTCGCGGTGACGGCGTCCCTCTCGCTGCTGCTCGCCCACGACCACGCAATTCGCCAAGGTCTGGAGGGGGAGGAGTACCCGGCAACGATCCTCTTCGGCACCTTCGGCATGGGGGTGGTGGCCAGCGCGGCCAACTTCCTGACCCTCTTCCTGGGGCTTGAGGCCCTGACCTTCGCCTTCTACATCCTGGTGGCCTACGACCACAACCGGCCGGCGTCCGGGGAGGCGGGGCTCAAGTATCTCCTCATGGGGGCCGTGTCGGCAGCCTTCGTGGCCTTCGGCATCGCGCTCCTCTACGGGGCCACCGGCACCCTGGAGATCGGGCGGGCCGTGGCCGCCTCGGCCGCGGGCGGGGGGATCGCCCTGGCGGGGTGGGGACTCCTTCTGGCGGGGCTCGCCTTCAAGGTCTCCCTGGCCCCGGCCCACCTCTGGACCCCGGACGTCTACCAGGGGGGGCCTACGCCGGTGGTGGCTTTTCTGGCCTCCGGCTCCAAGGGGGCGGCCATCGCCCTCTTCCTCCTCATCCTCCCTCCCCTGGGGGACATCGGCCCCCTCCGTGCCCCCCTCTGGGGGCTGGCCTTCCTCTCCATGACCGTGGGGAACCTGGCGGCGCTGCTCCAGCCCAACGTGAAGCGGATGCTCGCCTACTCCTCCGTGGCCCAGATGGGGTACGTGGCCCTGGCGCTCCTCTCGGGCGGGAGGGGATACGAGGCGGCGGCCTTCTACGCCGTGGCCTACGGGGCCATGGGCCTGGCGGCCTTCGGAGCCCTCGCCTCCCTGGAGGACGGGAAACCGCTGGAACAGGTGGATGAACTGCGGGGGCTCGGCTACCAGCGCCCCTTCCAGGGAGTGGTGCTGGCCGTGGCCATGTTCGCCCTGGCGGGGATTCCCCCCACGGTGGGCTTCGTGGGAAAGTTCGCCATCTTCTTCGCGGCCCTGAAAGCGGGCGAGGTTCCCCTGGCGGTCATCGGCATCCTGACGGCGGCGGCCTCGGCCTACTACTACCTGCGGGTGGTGGTGAACCTCTACCTGAAACCGGCCGACGAGGCGGGCACCGGCGCGTTTCCCACCCCGATGGAGGCGGTCTGCCTCGGCGCCGTGACCCTCGCCATCCTTGCCCTCGGCATCTGGCCCGGACCCCTGTTCGACCTGGCCGAATCCATCCTTCGCTGAGAGGAACCCCCATGCAGACCTTCATCAAGGCCCTCATCAGCCTCGCCATCATCATCGCCTGCGCAAAAATCGGGAAGCGCTTCCCGACCCTGGGCGGACTCATCGCCACCATGCCCCTTACGAGCCTGCTGGTCCTGCTCTGGCTCTGGTCGGAGTCGCCGGGGGACTACCAGCTCATGGAGGAGTACACCAGGGGGGTCCTCTGGGGGATCATTCCGACGGTCCTCTTCTTCGTGGCTGCCTTTTTCCTCTTCAGGCGGCAGTTTTCCCTGCCGTTGGTCCTGACGGCCAGCTTCGGCGTCTGGCTGGTCGGCGCCGCGGTGCATCAGTATTTTCTCAGGTAACGGGTATGGACGGAAGGCCCCGGCTTGCCGGGGTCAGTAGCCCCGCCGCCGGAGATCTTCCTGGATGAGGCGCTTGCGCTCCTGGCCCAGGCGGCCCGAGGCGGACAGGTTTCGAAGCTCCATGGTCGGCGCGGCGGCAAGGAGAGTGGTGAAGAGGGACGCGGGGGTGCTCGGGTTCCGGAGCATGGCAATCTTCAGGTTGGGACGGTTCCCCCAGCGCGGGTGGCGGGCCACGGCGGCGATGGCCTCGGCCAGGGTCCGGGAGGAGGAGACGAGCTGAAAAACCGATGCCTCCTTGAGGCGGGGGTTGGCAAGGCACGCCTCCACCACCCGCACGTCCCCCTCCTTCATGAGGGCGTCCAGGACCGGCGCGGTGGACCGGCGGGCCAGGGTGATCCGGTTGCCGAGGGGAGTCGTGGGGAGCCGCTGGATGATGGCCCGCTCTGCGGCCAGCCGCTGGTCGGGGGTCGTGCCGGGAAACTCGGTGATGGTGACGAGCTCGAAGAGGTAGAGGCGGGGAAGGAGCGGTAGGGAGATGGTTGCCGGTGTCCCCGGGTTGTGGACCAGGGCCACCGTGAGCCGGTGGTTTCCCGTTACCGCGTCGAGGCCGGCCACGGTTCTGAGGAGCTCCTCGGTCAGGTCCCGGCGCCCCAGGAGGGCCAGGAGGTGGTTGTCGTCCAGGGCAGGGTTCCGGAGCGCCGCCCGGAGCACCTCCGTGGAGGGGTCCAGGAGGGCCTCGAAGAGCTCCTCCTTGCTGCAGGTGAGGGCCCGGTGGAGCCGCCGTGACAATTCAGGGTCCAGGTGTGAACTTTTTGCGCTGCTCTCCATGGTCCGCCTCGTCGCGATTCGCGCGGAGCAACTATTCGGCACAGCACGACAACCGGCTGATATCCCTGCTGAATCCCTGGGCGCAGAGCCGTAAGCCCTCTCCCATTGAAGGATAGACATGCAACGCGTTTGCCAGATCCTCCACTGTGGCCCGCAGGCGGATGGCCAGAGCCGCCTCGTTGATGATATCCGCCCCCCGGTGGCAGGCGAGATGGACCCCCAGGAGCCGGCCCGTGGCACGGTCGGCAACCATCTTGATAACGCCGGCGGTGTGGCCGGTCACGTGGGCCTTGGGGATGGCCGAGACCGGCATGACGTTTACAGCCACGTCGAAACCGGCGGCCTTGGCACCCTCTTCGGTATGCCCCACGGTTCCCACCTCCGGGTCGGTGAAGATGGCCATGGGGACGTTCAGGTGGTCCATGGAGCATCCGCAGCCGGGATTCAGCATGTCGTCCACCGCCACGATCCCCTCCCGGGCCCCCACGGTGGCGATCATCATCCCGCCGGTGCAGTCGCCGGCGGCCCAGATCCCCGGCGCCGTGGTCCGCATCCGTTCGTCCACCGTCACGAAGCCCCGTGGGTCGGTGGCCACGCCGGCCAGTTCCAGGCCGATCCCCTTGGTGGCCGGCGCCGTCCCCGCCGCCAGGAGGAGCTTTTCGGCCGCGAAGCTCACGGGCTCGCCGTCCCGCTCGGCCTCCACCCGCACCCCTGCCCCGTCTCCCGCCACCGAGCAGATGGTTGTGCGGCAGACGATTTCCATCCCCTCCTCCCGCAGGACGTTGCGCACCGCCAGGGCCGGCTCCGACTCCACCGGCGCCAGGATGCGGGGTCCGTGCTCCAGGATCGTCACCCGGGTGCCGAGCCGCCGGAACATCTGCCCCAACTCCACGGCGATCACCCCGCCGCCGATGATGATGAGGGAGGAAGGGATGGCCTTGAGAAGAAGCGCCCCCCGGCTCGTGAGAAAAGGGGTCGATTCGAGACCGGGAATACGCGGAATCCGGGGATTCCCCCCCACGGCCACCAGGAACCGCTCGCTGCGGTAGAACCGGTCCAGCACCTCCACCCGGTCGGGGCCCAGGAATCGGCCGGTCCCCTTCACCAGCTGGAGCCCTGGCACGTTCTGAAGGATGTCCAGGTATTTTGTTTTGCGCAGATACCCCACAACCTCGTCCCGGCGGGCCATGAGGCGCTCCGCCGCCACGGGGCCGCCGCACTCGCCGAGACCGAGCCTTGCCCCCAGCTTCCCCTCCTGATAGAATAGCGCGGCGTGGATCAGGGTCTTGCTCGGCACGCACCCCCAGTTGATGCAGGTGCCGCCGAGGACGCTCTTCTCCACCATGACGACCCGCGCCCCGAGGGACTGGGCCCGCAGGGCCGCGGCAAAGGCGGTGGAACCGGAACCGAGGATGACGAGGTCGTATTTGTCGGGCATTGTCAGGCCTCCTTCAATGAAAACAGTGTACCCGAACAGGGCCCTTTGAGAAGCTTTATACTAAAATGAGTCAGGGAGGACACCATGTCAGCACCATCTCTTACCAACGACGACGCCCGTCTCGGCGCCGATACCCTCCGAATGCTTGCTGTGGACGCCGTGGAGGCTGCCAACTCGGGCCACCCGGGGCTCCCCATGGGGGCCGCCGACTACGCCTTCCTTCTCTGGCACTCCCACCTCCGCTTCGCCCCTGCTGACCCGGAGTGGCCCGGCCGCGACCGCTTCATTCTCTCGGCAGGACACGGCTCCATGCTTCTCTACGGCCTCCTCCACCTGTTCGGTTTCGACCTCCCCCTGGAGGAGCTGAAACAATTCCGCCAGTGGGGAAGCCGCACCCCCGGCCACCCGGAGTACGGCCACACCCCCGGCGTGGAGGTGACCACCGGCCCCCTGGGGCAGGGTTTCGCCATGGGGGTCGGCATGGCCCTGGCGGCGCGGATGGCCTCGGCCCGCTTCGCCGACGAACGCTTCGACCCGTGCGGCCACCAGGTCTACGCCATCGTCAGCGACGGGGACCTCATGGAGGGGATAAGCCAGGAGGCGGCCTCTCTGGCCGGACACCTGAAGCTCGGCAACCTGGTCTACCTCTACGACGACAACCGGATCACCATCGAGGGGTCCACCGATCTCGCCTTTTCGGAGGATACGGCCGGACGCTTCACCTCCCTTGGCTGGCACGTGCAGAGCGTGGACGGCCACGATGTGGCCCAGGTGGGGGAGGCCCTCTGGCGGGCCAGGATCGAGCGGGACCGCCCCTCCCTCATCATCGCCCGGACCCACATCGCCCACGGCTCGCCGGGGAAACACGACACGGCCGGCGCCCACGGTGCGCCTCTCGGTGCCGAAGAAGCGGCCGCCACCCGCAAGAACCTCGGCTGGCCCGACGAACTGTTCCACGTGCCGGAGCGTGTGCGGGAGATCTGCGGCCGGAGACAAGAGGAACTTGCCGCGGCCCACGCCGCCTGGCAGGACGAGTTCCGCCGCTGGCGCCGCCGCACCCCCGACAAGGCACGACTCTGGGATTCCCTCTGGCAGAAGGCCGTGCCCAAGGACCTGGAGGCCCGTCTCCTGGCCGCCGTTGCCGGGGCCGACGGCGCCACCCGCGCCCTGTCGGGAAAGGCAATCCAGGCCGCTGCCGCGGCGGTGCCGGCCCTGGCCGGGGGCTCAGCCGACCTGGAGCCCTCCACCAACACCCGCATCGCCGATTCCCCATCGGTCCTCCCCGGAAGCTACGGGGGGCGAAACCTCCACTTCGGGGTCCGGGAGCACGCCATGGGGGCCGTCATGAACGGCATGGCCCGCTACGGCTGCTTCATCCCCTACGGCGCCACCTTCCTGGTCTTCGCCGACTACTGCCGCCCGGCCATCCGGCTCGCGGCCCTCATGAAGCAGCAGGCGGTGTACGTCTTCACCCACGACTCCCTCTTCCTGGGGGAGGACGGCCCCACCCACCAGCCGGTGGAGCAGCTTTCGTCACTGCGGCTCATCCCCAACCTCCGGGTGATCAGGCCCGCCGACGGCCCCGAGACGGCCCTGGCCTGGGGCGCGGCCCTGCGCCGCACCGACGGCCCCACGGCCCTCGTCCTCACCCGGCAGAAGGTGCCGGCCATCGTGCGGGAGGAGCCCCTGGACGCCAAGACCTTCGCAAAAGGTGGATATGTGGTGCGGCAGGGGGGAGCGACGCCGGACGTGGTCATCATGGCCAGCGGGTCCGAGGTGGGCCTCGCCCTGGGGGCGGCGGAGGTCCTGGCCGGCGAAGGGGTGACGGCCCGGGTCGTGTCGGTCCCCTGCCTCGAAACCTTCCTGGCCCAGCCCGAGGCGTACCGCCGCCGGCTCCTGCCGGGCCGCGTCCCCCGGGTGGCGGTGGAGGCGGGGCACGGGGGCCTCTGGTGGCGCCTTCTCGGCCCGGGAGGGCTCTTCATCGGCATGGAGAGCTTCGGCGCATCGGCCCCGGAAAAGGTCCTGGCGGAAGAGTTCGGCTTCACCCCGGCAAAGGTTGCCGGGCGGGTGAGAGAGCTCATGGGGCGCTGAGGGAACATGGGAACCCGATCGAAACGAAGCGAGCGGTGCGGACGCTGCCGCATGCACACGGAGCGGTGCGTCTGCCCCGACATTCCCCGGTATGACCTGGCGACCCGCGTGGTCCTCGTCATGCACCACCGGGAATACCCGAAGCCCACGGCCACCGGCCCCCTGGCCCTGGAAGCCCTCCCCAACAGCGAGATCCGCATCCACGGCGAGCGCGATTCACTCCTGGACCTGAGCGACCTGGCAACCCCGGAGCGGCGGACCCTCCTCCTCTATCCCGGCGACGACGTACCGGTCCTGACGAGGGCGCTTGTGGAAAGCGACCCCCGCCCCGTCACCCTCGTGGTACCCGACGGCACCTGGCGCCAGGCGTCCCGCATGGGGCGGCGGCTGCCGGGCCTCGGCCACACCGGGATGGTCCGGCTCCCCGAGGGAGCCCCCACCGAGTGGGGAATCCGCCGGGAGAACCACCCCCAGGGGCTGGCCACCTTCGAGGCCATCGCCCGCGCCCTGGGGATCATCGAATCCCCCGCCGTCCAGTCGGGTCTGGAGGAGCTCTTCCGCCTCATGGTGAGAAGGTCCCTCGACGCCCGGGGACGAGACTGAAAGGACATTGCGTGGAAACAAAAGAGATCCTGAAAAAATCCCTCCTCTTCTCCGGCCTGGACAGCGAACACCTGGCCGAGGTGGCGGCCATCGCCACGCGGCGCCCCTTCGGCAGGGGGGAAACCCTCTTCTCTGAAGGGGAACCGGCCACCGGCTTCTATCTGCTGGCCCAGGGGAGCATGAAGCTCTGCAAGGTCTCCCCCGACGGAAAGGAGAAGGTCCTCCACTTCGTCCACCCCGGCGAGACCTTTGCCGAGGCCGCCTTCTTCGGCGACGGCAAGTACCCGGCCGAGGCCCGGGCCACGGAGAAGGGGGAGGCGCTTTTCTTCCCCCGGGAAGGGTTCATGGGGCTCCTGGAGCGGAACCCCCGCTTCTCCCTGAACCTCATCGTCTCCCTCTCCCTCATGCTCCGACGCTTCGCCCGGCAGATCGAGGAGCTCACCTTCGCCGAGGTGCCGGCACGGCTCGCGGCCCACCTGGTGGAGCTGGCCGAGCGGAAGTCAACGGTCTTCCAGGGGACGACCTACCTGGATCTGGATGTGAAGAAGGGGGAGCTGGCGTCGCGCCTCGGCACGGTGAGCGAGACCCTTTCCCGGGCGTTCCGGAAGCTGAAGGAGGAGGGGCTTATCGAGGTGGAGGGGAGCCGGGTGGTGATTTTCGATATGGAGAAATTGAAGGTCGCCGCCGGGAGACGGCCGGCCTAGCTCTGCTACTCTTTGGGGACCCGCTTCCAGCGGTCATAGACCCAGAGCCACTGGTCGGGATAGCGGGCGATGTTTTGCTCGATGGCCCGGTTCAGGAGCCGGGTGGTGGCGACGGGGTCGCCGGAGGGATCAGGTGCTATCTCGGGAAAGAACTCCACCACGTGGCGGTCCCCCTCCCGGTGGCCGAAGCCGGGGACCAGGGCAGCGCCGGTCTTGGCCGCCATGAGGGCCGGCATGGTGGTGGTCCAGGCCTTTCGCCCCAGGAACTCCACCAGCTCCCCCTCGCTGGAAGCGACCGCCTGGTCCATGAGGAGGGCGATGGCCCCGTTCTTCCGGAGCCGGAAGAATATCTGCCGGGCCGCCCCGTCGGCGTAAATGATGCTGTTGCCGTGCCGGTTGCGAAGACGCTCCAGCAGCCGCGTCATGGGCTCGAACTTCTGGCGGCGCGCCACCACCGCCAGCCCCTCGGCGTGGGTGCCGAAGCCGTGGGCCACCAGCTCCCAGTTGTCAAAATGACCCGTGATGAAGATGACCCCTTTCCCCCGCTCCTTGGCCCGCAGGTAGTGCTCCAGCCCCCGCAGTTCAGTCCGGTCCACAAGGCCCTGTTCCTGGCCAAAATAGAGCTTGATCACCTCCACGGCGGTCCGACCCATGTTGGCGAAGGTGCGGCGGGCGATCTCCTCCGGCGTGCCGGCGGCGGGGTTCCATCCTTCCATTGAGGACATGGCGGGAAGCGCGATCCTGAGGTGTTCCACGGTCTTTCGGCGCAGCCTCCCCAGGAGGAGGAAGGCGAGCCGCCCCCCCAGGGCGCCGAGACCCACGGCCAGGCGGCGCGGCAGGACAAGGACCGGCAGGGAAACGAGGGCAACGAGGAGGAGCCCCAGCCGCCACTTGATGGCCCGGACCGTCTCCTTGAAGGACGTGGGGGGCGGGGCGGAAGGAGGCGCGGCAGGGCCTCCATTATGTTCAGGAGATTCCATCGACATGGCCGCACCCTACCACAGTTTTCGCGGGAGGGGAACCCGGCGGACGCAATCCTCTTCAGGCCGGCGGCAGTCCCTCGCCCCGCTCCAGGGCCAGGAGGGCCGCCTTCCGTTCGAGCCCGCCGGCATAGCCGGTGAGGGAGCCGTCGGCCCCAATCACCCGATGGCAGGGAATGATGATGTCGATGGGATTCCGTCCCACGGCACCCCCCACCGCCTGGGCCGAGGGGATGCGCCCTTCGCGGCGCGGGGCCACGAGCCTCGACAGGGCGCCATAGGTGGTGGTCGTCCCCGGGGGGATGGCGCGGAGCAGCTCCCAGATCGCCATCTGGAACGGGGTTCCCTGTGGCGCCAGCGGCAGGTCGAACTCCCGCAGCTCTCCGGCGAAATAGGCGTCCAGCTGCCGACGCAGCGCCACGAAAACCGGATAATTCGGATCGTGCCGCCACTCCCCGGAATCCTCCGGCACGTATTTCTGATCGACGAACCAGAGCCCGCACAGCTCGTCCCCCTCTGCCAGTGCCGCCATGTCGCCCAAGGGTGTCTGGATGCTGCATGTCCGTTTCATCGTCGCTCCTCCTCGAATCCATGGCTGGATGGATGTTCAACCCGGCAACTATACCACAAACATAGTCTTGACTAAATTGCCCCGGGCCGTAAATATGGACGGATGCTTCAAGTCCCCGACACGTAAAAAGGTAACCCCATGGATCTTCTGAAAAATCTCAACCCGCCCCAGAAGGAGGCGGTTCTCCACGGCGAGGGGCCGCTTCTGGTCCTTGCCGGCGCCGGCTCGGGAAAGACCCGGGTCATCGTCCAGCGGATCGCCTGGCTCATCCGCGAGCGGGGCGTGCCGCCATGGCAGATCCTGGCGGTCACCTTCACCAACAAGGCCGCCGGCGAGATGCGGGAGCGGGTGGAGCGGCTCGTGGGGACGGGGGATGCCCCCCTCATCGCCACCTTCCACTCCACCTGCGCCCGGTTCCTGCGGCGGGAGATCCACCACCTGGGGTACGATTCCTCCTTCGCCATCTACGACGACAAGGATGCGGAAAAGCTCCTGAAGGAGGTGATCGCCGGGCTGGGCCTGGACGAGAAGCGCTTCCCCCCCCGCTCCTTCGCCGCCGCCATCGACGACTGCAAAAACCGGGGGATCCCCCCTGATGAGATTCCCACCGGCGATTACAACGGCGAGATCCTCGCCCGGGTCTATGGCGCCTACCAGGAGCGGCTGAAGAAGTGCAACGCCTTGGACTTCGGCGACCTCCTCATGCTGACGGTCCGCCTCTTCGAGGAGCACCCGGAGGTACTGGCCCGCTACCAGGACAAGTACCGCTGGATCCTCGTGGACGAGTACCAGGACACGAACCCGATCCAGTACCGGCTCGTGCGGCTCCTGGCCGGGGAGCGGCGAAACCTCTGCGTGGTGGGGGATGACGACCAGTCCATCTACCGCTGGCGGGGGGCCGACATCCGGAACATCCTCGACTTCGAGAAGGATTTTCCCGGCGTGGTCACCGTGAAGCTGGAGCAGAACTACCGCTCCACCCAGAACATCCTGGCCGCGGCCGGGGCCGTGGTGGCCCGGAACCGGGGACGAAAGGCCAAGACCCTCTGGAGCGAGAACCCGGCCGGCGAGGCCATCGTCTATCGCCGTCTTGCCGACGAGCGGGAGGAGGCCCGCTTCGTCTGCCGCGAGATCGAAAAGCATGTGCGGCGGGGGGGAGACCTACGGGACGCGGCGGTCTTCTACCGGACCAACGCACAGTCCCGGGTCATCGAGGATGCCATGGTGGCCGACGGCATCCCCTACCACATGGTGGGAGGGATGCGGTTCTACGAGCGGATGGAGGTGAAGGACATCCTCGCCTACCTGAAGGTCCTCGTGAACCCGGCCGACGAGGTGTCCCTGAAGCGGATCATCAACGTCCCGGCCCGGGGGATCGGCCACGCCACCGTGGACAAGGTGGCGGAGCTGGCATTCCGCAAGCGGATCATCCTCTACGATGCCTTCAGCGAGGCGTCGACGGGGGGGCTTCTCTCCACCGGCCCCCGGGGGAAGATCGCCGGCTTCATGACCCTCATGGAGCGCTTTGCCGGCCTCGCCGGGACTGTCCCCCTGTCGGAGCTGGCCTCCCGCATCATCGAGGAGACCGGCTACGCCGCCAAGCTGAAGGAGGAGCGGACCGACGAGGCCCAGGACCGGCTCGACAACCTTCAGGAACTCTGCTCCGCCATGGAGGAGTTCGAGCGGACCAGCGACGAGAAGACCCTGGCCGCCTTCCTGGAGCAGGTGGCCCTGGTGTCGGATCTGGAGCGGGGGGAGGGAAAGCGGGAATCGGCCACCCTCATGACCCTCCACGCGGCCAAGGGGCTCGAATTCCCGGTGGTCTTCATGATCGGCATGGAGGAGAAGCTCTTCCCCCACGTCCGCTCCCTGGACGACCCCGAGGCCATGGAGGAGGAGCGGCGCCTCTGCTACGTGGGGATGACCCGGGCACGGGAGCGGCTCTTCCTCTCCAACGCCCGCCGGCGGCGGCTCTTCGGCCAGGACCAGGTGAACATGCCGTCGCGCTTCATCGGCGACGTCCCCCGGGACCTCCTGGACCTGGAGGACGAGTTCCAGTCCTCCTTCGGCTTCGGCGCCGTCCGGGGGATGGAGCGGGAAATTCAGAGTTCCGAACCGGCGCGCCACAACCTGGCCGCCATCTTCGAGACCGAGATCGAGCCCGACTTCGACGACGTGGAGGTGATCCCCGACGAGCCCGAGGACGGCGGCATCTGGCTCGGCATGAAGGTGCGCCACGGCAAGTTCGGCGTCGGCACCATCCGCAAGATCGAGGGAAAGGGGGACGACCAGAAGGTGATCGTCTGGTTCAACTCCGTGGGACCGAAGAAGCTGCTGGTGAGGTTTGCGGGGCTGGAGCGGGTGTAATGCCCGTCGACTCTTCTGCTTCTCAGTTTATTCCGGCAGCTCATACTGTTTGCCCCGGAAAAGATATTTGCCACGAAGTGTTATGGCCATCTCCGGATTCAGTGATTTCAGGTTCCCGTAGGCTGACAGTGCCTCCAGCTTCTTGTTCTGCTCCATATAAATGGCCGTCTGCAGGGACCAGGTGGTGGGCACTTTCGGTGCCTGCCGGATAAGAATATCCATGTGGGATTGCGCCTTGTCAAATTGCCGGGTCCCAGCATAGCACTGAGCGGCATAGAATCTGGCATCAACGGCCGTTGGCGATAATTGAAGAGCCTTTTCCAGTGCAACTATGGCTTTGCCGATCTGATTCTGGCGCAGGTGGGCTTCGCCCAGATTGATCCAGGCATTGGCAAAGTCGGGCTGAAGCCGGATGGCTGTCTCGAGGGCCTGAACCGCTTCAGGATACCGCTTCAGTTTCAGCAGCCCATATCCCTTGCTGCTCCAAAAAATCGGCGAAGCCGGATTAATCGCCAGTCCCCGCTCCACATACTCCAAAGCGCGTTCCTGTTCCCCGCGCACGCTGCCATAGTAAAGGGCCAGCCCCTGCAATGCGAACTCGTTCTTCGGATTGAGATTCTCGGCCTTCCGGAGAGCATCGTTTGCCTTCTCCCCTTGACCTGAACGAATCAGCGCCTCACCCAGAAATGCCCAGGAATCGGCATTGGCTGGATCGAGGCGGGCCGCTTCGGCAAAGGCCTTGGCGGTTGCAGCCACATTACGTTGCTCTCGATACAGTGACCCAAGGGCAAACCAGGCAGGGGCAAGGGAAGGGTCTGCAATCGTCGCCTTCTCGTAGGCATCCTTGGCCGCCGTTGTATCTCCGCGTTCGTTGAGCATGTCCCCCAGGTTGAGCCAGGCTCCGGCTTGACTTTGATCGAGTTTCAACGCTTTCCGAAACGCCTCTTCCGCCTCCGTGGCCCGGCCAGTTGTCCGGAGAGTCATGCCCAGTCCCGTCCACGCCACGGCAAGGTCGGGGTTCAGCTCCAACGCCTTGCGGAAGGCCTTTTCCGACTCCGCAAAGCGCTGGTTTTTTCCTTCCATTGCCCCGATGTTCAGCCAGGTTTTTGCGGCCTGAGTGGTGTCGACCGGCGTCCCTTTCGTCAACGTTTGACGGGCGGTATCGGGTTTACCGAGGAATGCCAGGACCGAGGCCAGATTGGCGGCGGCGGTGGGTTCGCCGGGCTTCAACCTCAGAACGGTCCGGTATCCCTTCTCCGCTTCCTGGTGCTGCTGCTGATCGTGGCGCAGCTCCCCCAGCAGTTCCCAGGCCAGCCAGTCCCACGGTTCCCGGCGAACAGCAGCCTCCACAGCGGTAACCGCGCCTTCTCTATCTTTATCCTCCCTCAACCAGTATGCCAACGTCCGGTAGAAATAACCGCTCGAAGGATTCAGCTCCTGTGCACGCCGGATATCCTCCAAAGCTCCCTTCTTGTCCCCGATAATGCGCCGTAACTCGGCACGATAGCCGTACGCAGCAGCATTTTGCGGGTCTTTTTGCAACGCCGACAACAATGCTGTCATCGCATCCTGCTTCCTGTCTCGCTTAAGCAATGCCAAGCCAAGTAATTCATCCGCCAACGCCGAGGTAGGCCAAAACTCTTTCCAGCTCCTCGCCCACCCTTCGAGTTTCGCCCATTCACCGGCCTCTCGGAGCGACTCGGCCCTGCCGAGCCAATCCGAGTCCGGCTCCACCATCGGCGGCGTCTTCCAGGGCGCACCGTTCTTGATCAGCTCGGTGACCCACTCCGCAGGCAGTGCCAAGTTGAAGTTCTGGGCGCCCAGATATCGTGCCGTGGTGATGCCGATCAGTCGTCCCTGGGCATCGAACAGCCCGCCGCCACTGGAACCGGGGGACGTGGGCGCGCTGGTATAGATATGGATGTCGTCGCCGGTTCGCTTGATGGCCGAAACGAGCCCGCTCCCCACAGCGAGTCCGAAGCCGAGGGGGTTTCCAACGATATGGACCGGCTCACCCGGTTTCACATCGGTGCTGATGCGGATCGTTACAGAGGGGGCCGTCAGATCCTTTACCTCCAACCGGCAGAAGTCCCGCGCAATGTTTCCCGAGAGCACAGTTGCCGGAAACTGTTTATCGCCGGAACGGACCCGGAGGGTGACGGCATCCTGCACCACATGACAGTTGGTTACCACCTGACCGGGGCCGATGACCACGCCGCTGCCCTCGCCCTCCACCTGACCCTGCTCATCCAGCGAAGCAATCGTCACCACCGAATCGCGTACCTGGTCGAAGACCTTTTCGGCCTCTTCGGCAAAGGCCGGGGCCGCACAATACAGGATGATCAACAGCGCGAGCGCTTTCATGGCGTCACCCCGTAGGGGAGGAGAACCCTCTTGTAGGCGTAGTCGGCCCATGTTTGGTCAAGGGCTTGGAGCTTCTGGTAGGAGCGTTTCACATCATCCATCCGATCGGCCAAATGATAGGTTTCCATCAGCGCCGCCCAGACCTTCGGCTGTCTGGCATCGAGGCCCAGGGACTTTTCGTAGGCCGGGATGGCCTTGTCCGGCTGGGCCAGATATGCATACACGTAACCCACCTGTCGCCAGGGAAGCGGATCCTCCGGGAATTCCTGTCGAAGTTTTTCAAATACTTTCACGGCTTCCTCCAGTTGGAGGTTGTCTTTCAGTGCTATACCAAGCTGCGTTCGTACCCAGGCATCATTGGGAGAAAGGAGCAACGCCTCGCGGTAGGCGGCAATCGCCTCGGGATACAGGCGGAGGGATTCGTAGACATCTCCCAGCCACTTCCACCCCAGGACTGCCCCCTTCGGCTTCAGGCCCAGCCCCTTCTTAAGCGACTCAACGGCTTCGCGGAAACGTCCTGATGCGGAAAGGGCAAGTCCCTTGAGAAGCCAGGCATCACCGTTGAGGGGTTCAAGTTCAAGAGCCTTGTCTATGGTATTAAGCGCCTTCCGGGTTCTACCGCCGGCAAGCAACAGGTCGACGAGATCGAGCCTCGTTGCCACGTTCCCCGGATCTGACTCGACCAGGCGGGACTGCGCCGCTATCGCCATGCCCCACTCCTTGTGCCGCCGCCCCAGGGCCACCATCCCCTGAAGTACCTGCTGGTTCCACGGTTCGAGTTGTGCGGCCTTATTTATGGCGCTCTTTGCGGCAACGGTATTTCCCAGTACATCTTCCACATAGGCAATCAGGATCCAGACAAGCACGTTCTCTCGGTGATATGTCTGAGTAGCCCGGGCCGTCTCCAGCGCTTCCTGGTGCTTTCTTTGCTCGAAAAGCACTCCCGCCAACCCAATTCCGGACATGGGAGATGTTGGGTCCCGCCTGAACAGTTCACGGTAACTCTTTTCCGCGGCGGCCCAATCCTTGAGCTGTTTCTGGGCGTAGGCAAGGTAGTAGCGGGCTTCCAGGCTTTCCGGCAGCGCCTCGATCCAGTGTTCGGCAATTTCCGCCATTTCCGGCCATTTCTCTTCTTTCGCCAGTTCATCCGCCTTGCTGCGCCATGATGCGGCGGCATCTGTAGCTGCGGCGCGCGGCTTGATCTCCCGTACCCATCGCGCCGGCTGGGCAAAGTTCACATTCTGCCCATCCAGATGCAGGTAGTAGATAACACCCACCAGCCTGCCGTCCTCATCAAATAGTCCGCCACCTTCGGAACCCGGAGCAATCGGTGCGGTAAACTGGATGGCGGTATCGCCATCAGCCTCCCGAATGCCCGAAACTACTCCCTCGCTGATGCTGATTCCCATGCCGAGAGCATTGCTGATCGCATAGACCCGTGAACCAGACGCCGGATCTGAATCCCGCAGCTTCTGCCCTCCCGAGAAATCTGCCGCCTCAAGCAGGCAGAGGTTGCGGACACCATCTTTCAGGAGCATCTTTGTGGGGAATGCCTTGTTTCCCTGCCGCAGTATCAGGCTTGAAGCACCTTCCAGCAGGTTGCACTGCGTAACGGCTTTCTCCCCGTCGAGGAGCAGTGCCGTGTGGGCCGAGAGTTGTTTCCCATTATTGTCGAGCACTTCCAGGACAAGCACCTTCCCTTCCGTCTTGCGGAAGATCTCCTGGGGGGAAAGGGCTCTGGACGGTGTCGGGAATAGTGCCGTCCAACAGAGTACCAACATTATGATCGATGACGCACCGAGTCCAGAGAATCGATGTAGAAACCGCATATGCTCCATTAGTCTTGGTCCGGCACCACCGGGGGCCGTCTGCATCTTTCTGAACATCAAGTTTCTACGCGTGCCAAACGAAACTGCTCTTTTCATGAAAAGTATCCTTGATGGAATGGGTGGTTATCGGTCTCCTCGACTGCGACAGTAAGCCGGCGGTCACTGGCATCCGAAGTAGCTGAGGAATCAGGATCAATTTCTGTTGAGCTGAAATCGTTGCCAATCAACTCAGTAGCTTGCTGAAACGCCTTTAACAATGCTCACCTGAGCCTCTTGCAAAAGTGCATGCGACAAGCTGAATATAGTTGATTTTGTTGCATAAAAGTCGAGCTTCAAGGGTAACCATCTGATATTATTGGTTTGCGAGACAAACAATAACAGAAGGAGTACCCATGAAGCTCAAGGA